>DATEKX010000095.1:0-16075 GCA_035277165.1 Blastocatellia bacterium
CAGACCGGGGTTTACGGCGGCGGCTGTGATTTCGCTCGCGCTCGGAATAGGCGCGTGCGCAGCCATCTTCAGCGTCGTAGATTCTGTGTTGCTGCGCTCGCTGCCTTATCCTGAGGCGGATCGGATAGTTCAACTCCGCGAGGTCAGCGAGAAGGGCACGTATATGCCTGTGGCCGCGCCGAACTTCACAGATGCTCGCGAGCGAAATAACAGTCTCGACGCGCTCGCGCAGTTTGGCAGCGGTCTGGTTACGGTGACAGGCGGGAGCCAGCCCGTGCGGACTCGCGCCTGCTGGGTGTCGGTCGATTTCTTTCGCGTGCTGAAAGTCGAGCCGCTCGTGGGGCGCACATTTCTTCCCGAAGAGAGCAGTTCTGGCGCTCAAGTGGCGGTCGTCAGCTATGGTTTCTGGCAGCGATTGATGGGAGCAAGAACCGATCTGACGGGAGCGACACTGAATGTTGACGACCGGGCGCTCACAGTAGTGGGCGTCATGCCGCAAGGCTTCGCTTACCCCGAAAGCGCAGAGATTTGGACTCCGCGCGAGACGACATTGCCTGGTGAAACGTCTCGCACAGCGCACAACTGGAGCGTGATTGGCCGCGTGCGTTCCGGCGTAGAACTTGAACAGGCGCGCGCAGATCTGAGCGCAATCGGCAGGCAATTCAAACAGGATTACGGCAAAGATGTAGACGCTGTGGATCTGGCGCTGATTCCGCTACAGGAATATCAGGCTCGAAATGTTCGCAGCGGGCTATGGATTCTTTTCGGCGCTGTCGGGTTTTTGCTGCTGATCGCCTGCGCTAATGTTGCCAACCTGCTGTTGGCGCAGGCCACGGCGCGGAAGAAAGAATTGGCTGTGCGCGCAGCGCTCGGAGCAACGCGATTCAGGCTGGCGCGGCAATTCATCACTGAAAGCATGACGCTGGCGTTGATCGCAGCCGCAATCGGAACGCTGCTCTCGTTATGGGGAGTGGACGCTCTTGTCGCACTCAACAAAGGGAACCTGCCGCGAGCCAGCGAAATCGGCGTCAACGGGCGAGCGCTTATCTTCACCTTAGGGCTTTCTATGCTCGTTGCCGTTGCGCTCGGCCTTTTTCCCGCGCTCAAAAGCTCAGGCAAAGACCTGCAATCAACGCTCAAAGAATCCGAGCGAGGGCAATCTGCAAATAGCGTCAGCCATCGCCTTCGCGGCTTGCTCGTAGTTTCGCAGGTTGCGCTGACGCTGATACTGTTGGTCGGCGCGGGTCTGCTGATTAGAAGTTTCATGCGACTGCTTCAGGTTGATCCGGGCTTCCGTCCCGAAAGCGCGGTGGCGATGGATATTTCGCCGACCTCGCCAAAAGACGATCAGGAAAAACAGCAACTCGCGCGCTTTCACCGTCAACTGCTCGAAGGGTTGAAGGGTCTTCCGGGCGTGACTGCTGTGGGCGGCGTAAGCAGTCTGCCGCTGACCGGAGGCGGCCCTGACGGAACATTTCTGATTGATAACGACAGATCAAATACAGGCTATGCTGAATATCGCAAGGCGAGCGAAGGGTACTTTGCCGCGATGGGGATACCGCTTTTGCGCGGTCGCCTGTTCGAGCAAAGCGACACAGCCGATTCGCCGCACGTTGCGTTAATCAGTCAATCGCTTGCTGAAAAGTATTGGCCGAACGAAGACCCTATAGGCAAACGCATTCAGTTCGGCAACATGGACGGAGACTTACGATTGCTTAACGTCGTAGGGATTGTCGGCGATGTTCGCGATTACGGGCTTGAATCAAAGGTGCTCCCCTCGGTTTATGCATACTCGTTTCAGCGACCGCCGTCATCGAATACATCCATTGTCGTTCGGGCAAACATTGATCCTTCGGCGTTGATTCCGGCAATGCGCAGCGAGTTGGAATCGCTCAGTCGCGACGTACCTGCGAACTTCCGCACAGTCGAACAGATATTTTCTTCTTCGCTCGATGACAGGCGATTCAGCCTGATCCTGTTCAGCGTTTTCGCAAGCGTGGCCTTGCTGCTGGCGGTCACGGGCATCTACGGCGTAATGTCTTATGTAGTCACGCAGCGCACGCACGAAATAGGCATTCGCATGGCGCTGGGCGCGCAATCTTCGGACGTGATGAAGATGGTCATCCGGCAAGGAATGAAACTGGCTGTGATCGGCGTCGGGATAGGCGTAGCGGCTTCTATAGCGTTGACTCGCTTGATTGAGAGCTGGCTGTTTGGAGTGACTGCCACTGACCCGGCGACGTTCGCAGGCGTAGTGATGATGTTGATAGTTGTGACGCTTGCGGCTTGTTACATTCCGGCGCGGCGCGCGACGAAGGTAGACCCGATAATTGCGCTCAGGTATGAATAATGAATCAATAAAAAGGAGAGGATAAATGAAGCTCAAGAGTTCGAGATTAGTTTTTGTAAGTTTTGCTCTGGTGATTTGCTTTGCGCCTGTGCTTCAAGCTCAAGACAAAAAGCCCCGGCCTCTAATAGTAGCGTTCGGCAGCGATTCGCCGGAGCGCGGTACGACGCGCGTTGGATTGTGGAATACGAAAAAGAATATGGGCGCGGGTCAATTCGCTATTGATTACGGTCGGCCCGTCTGGCGAAAAGAGTACGAAGACACTGCAAAGTTCGACAAGATGACGAACGGCAAAGTCTATCGACTTGGCAGCAATTTCTGGACTACGCTCGATTCAGACATCCCGCTCGTCATAGCGGGCAAATCTATCCCGGCTGGTCATTGGTATTTGGGGTTGCATCGTTCCGCAGACGGCGCGACTTGGAGTTTAGTATTCATTGATCCGGCAAAGGCTCGCGCCGGACAAATGGATGCGTCTGAAATCGAGCGCGCGCCGATTGCTTTCAAAGCGCCGATGACGACCGAGCAAGCAAGCGAGTTGAAAGAGAAGCTGACGATTGACTTGATGTTTCAAGAAGCCAATCCGAAAGACGTGACGCTCAAGATAGCGTGGGGCAAGCTGCAATTGAGCGCGCCTATTCAAGTCCCTGTCCCAACAAGTTAAAGCGTGTTCACTGCAGAGACGCCGCAGGACGCAGAGTAAAGCTAATCTCTGCGTCCTGCGGCGAATCCTTCTTGGAACAAATAATTTCGAGCGGTGTCTAACAGGGCTGGGAAAGCTCCACCTCACTTGTCGATTATGCGCTGTTTAATGACGCACCGATGCGCCAGGTAGCAGCCACGAATTGCGATTCGCGGCTGCTTTTATGGCGATGCTTTATTCGTCTGAAAAATTCGCGCGCAGAATGAGTTGGAATGTTTGGTGATTCGGATCGTTCGTAGTCACAGTGGCGTTTTTGGTGACTTCGCCTTTGTAGCCATCCGTTTTCTTAACTTCAAGAATCACTTTGCCTTCCTTGCCGGGAGCAATCACCTTGTCGAACTCGCTGGTGGTGCATCCGCACGAGGGCGCAACGTTTGTGATTTCCAGATTGCTGTCGCCTTGATTCTTGATTGTGAAAGTGTAGGTCAGCGGCGTGCCCGGTTTGACCTTTCCGAAAGAATGCTCAAGCGATGCGATGACAAGCTTGGGGCCTCCGGGTTGAGGATTCTCGCTGGCCGCCACAGAAAAAGCCGAAACCATGAGCAGAGCAAACAAAACAATCGTTAATTTAGACTTCATAACTTCTCTCCTTCGTAAAGTGATGTGACGCTCTTAAACAACGTCCGTCATCCCGGTTCGGTTACAGCGCGCCGGTTATTTTTTATTTTTCACTTTTTCAGCGGCAGTGGCTTCGCGCCATAGCGCGGGGTAGTCGGTAAAACCGCCGTCTATTCCAAAGGCGACGTAGCGTTGAATGTCAGCGATTATGTTCTGGCGCACGGTCGAACCATTCGGCTGCGATTCATCGAGCGGCTTTCGAGCGCTGGCAAGCGTAGGGCCGCGAAATGTGTACGGGTGAATGACAAGTCCCGCCGCATGAAATATGGCAACGTCGCTCGAATCTTTGAGCATAGCTTTGCTCGGCCCTGCGCCTTGAGCGTACCCGGCTATCTCTTTAGCAAGCGAAGGGGTGACTTTGGCTGAATCTTCTTTGCGCTCGGCGTCTTCCATTGGCAGAAGCTGGACGCGGCGATAGCGCGGCGCGGCATCTCGCATTTTCAGCAAGCTCTCTTTCGAGAATGATTGAATCAATATTCGCTCTCGCCCTTTATCGTTGTCGAAGCCGTGCGCTTTGAGAATGGCCGCAAGCTTCTCGGCGGTGTCGTAGCCCAATCGTTTGTAAAACGGATAATGTTTGAGTTCGATATAAAGTCCTGCGCGCTTGCCTACAAGTTTGATTGCTTCTTCGAGAGTAGGAACGCGCTGTCCGACGTAGCCGGGATTTGCTGCGAACGGATTGGCCCGATTGAACCACGAGCCTGCGTCGAGTTGTTTGATCTCTGCGAGCGTGAAATCAATCGTATACCATCCGCGATGAGGCTTGCCCGCTTCTTCGATGTCGCGCATTGTCGCGCGGTCGGGGAAGACTTCCGCGACGTTCGTCGTGCGCGCAAGATCAGGGTCGTGAAGGCAAACGAAGTGTCCGTCCTTAGTCAGTTGCAAATCCTGCTCTACGAAATCGGCTCCCTGCTCAATCGCCAGTGTGTAAGCCGCCAGCGTGTGCTCGGGCGCATAGCCCGATGCGCCGCGATGGGCTACGAGCAACAGTTCGTTTTTCGGGCCAGCCGTCGCCATGACAAAAATGATCGCCGATAATAAAGAGGCCGCGACAAATCGAATCAACAGATGAGCCATGATTTTTCCTTTTGTAACAGCTTCAACAAAGCAACAGCAAGATAAAACAGAATGGCGAGCGCATTCAACTCATCGCGCGCGCGCACTGGTTTAGGCTATAATGTCAGCCTTCGCTTTAGCCCGAAACGTAGGAGCAGCAACAATGAAAATACGTGTAGTTTGTTTAGTTCTATTGGCCGCAAATCTGATCTTTCCTTTTTCGCCATCGTCATCGGCTCAAGATCAGCAGTCAATGTTCGACGAGATCAAGCAAGATCGTGAGTGGATTAAAAAGAACCTGCATAAGCGCACAGCGGCAAACCAGCTTTTCTCGGCAAATGAAGTTGCGGCTGCAGCCGCGTCGCAGTCAGTCGATGTGAAGCATTACCGTTTGCAAGTCAGGCTCGACCTTGAAGCAGCCACAATCGCGGGGACTGTGACCATCGAAGGCGAAACGGTCGCGCCAACCAGCAGCATCAATATTGATGCGGACGACAACCTGAAAATAGACGCGGTGCGGTTTGATGGCGCGGCGCTCGGTTTCCGCCGCCCGAACGACCGGATCAGTCTCGACTTTGCCCAGCCGCTTGCTGCCGGTGAAAAATTCGCCATCGCGGTTGATTATCACAGAGCGCCTTTTCCAAGAAATAGCTCCGGCACAGGGATGCTCGTTGACAGACACGGTGATGACGACGTGCGCGTGATGGCCACACTCAGCGAACCGTTCGGAGCGCCTTTGTGGTGGCCCTGCATTGATGACGCAAGCGACAAGGCAACGGCTGAAGTGGAAGTGACAGTCCCTTCGGGCTTTCAGGCGGCCTCGAACGGTTCGCTTGTCAAAACCGAATCCAACGCCGACCAGACGACGACTTTTTTCTGGCGCGAAGATTTCCCGCTCTCGACTTATCTGGTTTCAATCTCAGCAACTAACTATGCGAAGTTTGAAGACACATACACGGCGCTCGACGGGACAAGGATGCCGCTTACGTACTACGTCTATCCTGAGCATCTGGAGAGGGCGCAGCAGAAGTTCGCGGTGACGCGGCGAGCGATGGAAATATTCGCGCCCCTGTTTGGCGAGTACCCGTTTTTGACGGAGAAGTACGGCATGGTCGAGTTCCCCTGGGGCGGCGGCATGGAGCATCAGACATTGACGAGCATAGGCGAAAACGCCACCGGCTCGATAAGCGGGAACGAGTCGCTCATCGCTCATGAGTTGGCGCATCAATGGTGGGGCGACCTTGTGACTCTTAAAACATGGAATGACATCTGGCTCAACGAAGGCTTCGCATCTTACGGGGAAGTTTTATTCTTTGAGCGGTTCTCTAACGTCAAGCCGGGCGATTTGATGAAAAGCAGCTACGATGACGGCAAGATGTTTGGGAGTTTAGGGGGGACTGTAACGGCAGAAAATTTAAATAATCCGTTCGATGATAATGGCGCGGTTTATGATAAAGGCGCGTGGGTTCTGCACATGCTCAGGCACTTGTTAGGCGACCAGGCGTTCTTTGATGCGTTGAAGGATTATCGCCAGCGTTTTGCATACGGCAACGCTTCGACGAGTGATTTTCAGCAAGTGTGCGAAGACCATTACGGCGCGAAACTGGACTGGTTTTTCACTCAGTGGGTTTACGCAACGGGCCGCCCATCTTACAAAGTCTCGACGGATACAGACGCATCTGATACGGGAACCGGTTTCACATTGAAGGTCACTATCAAACAGAAACAGACGCAAGACATTCCCGGTCGTTCGCAAAGCGTTTACATCATGCCTCTTGATATAACGATCAGATACGGAAGCGGTCAGAAAGAAAAGCGCGTAGTCATGAATGACGCTCGCAAACAAACGTTTACTTTCAATCTGGAGAGCAGGCCAGTAAGCGTTTCCGTGGATGAAGACAACTGGGTGTTGAAGAAGCTCAAATAAATTATGGACCTAAAGTTATCGGGCAAGGTCGCCATCATAACGGGCGCAAGTCGAGGCATCGGCCACGCCATCGCCGAGACTCTGGCAAGTGAAGGCATGAGGTTAGTGCTGGTGGCGCGCTCAGGCGACCTGCTCGAAGACCTTGCGAAGTCGCTTCCTACCGAGTGCCTCACACAAGCCAGTGATTTGCGCGAACCAAACGCGCCCGACCGCGTGATTGCAAACGCCATAGCACGATTCAACCAGATAGATGTGCTGGTCAACAACGCCGGAGCAACGCAGCGGGGCGATTTTCTGACTTTGTCGGATGAATTATGGAGCGACGGATTCGCGCTGAAGTTCTTCGGAGCAATGCGATGTTGCCGCGCCGCGTGGCCTCATCTGAAATCGAGCAAGGGCAGCATCATCAACATCGCAGGGATAGGCGGACGGACAGGCAGCGCAGAATTTGCCATTGGCGGTTCGGTCAACGCGGCGTTGCTCAATTTGACGAAGGTGCTGGCCGACCGAGGCTTGAAAGACGACGTGCGAGTCAACGCGATTAATCCGGGTTCAATAGCTACGGAACGATTGCAAAAGCGGCTTGAGCGTTTCGCGTCTGAGCATGGCATAGACCGCGAGCAAGCAGCGCAACGCATGGCTCAAGCGATGGGCGTAGCTCGTTTCGGAGACCCTTCAGAGATAGCGCGCGCCGTGGCGTTCTTAGCCTCGCCGCAATCGGCATACTGTCAGGGAGCGATACTTGATGTAGACGGCGGGCAGACTCGCACGTTGTAGGTAAAGAAGAGCAGACTTTAACGACGAGCGCGAAGTGAAGCTTGAATAGTTGCTTTGACTGATTCGCCGCGTGTAGTTATTTTCATGGCATCCGTTTTGAAACAGGAGAAAATATAATGAACTTCGCAAATGGTTTAAAAATCTTTCTGCTGTGCGCGCTGATGTTCGTTGGGGCGTGCGGCATACATGACGGCGGTCACTCGACCAATTCTGGCGGTTCCGGCAGCGCAACGCCTGCCTCGCCCGATGCCAATCCGACTGATGCAATGGCCGCGTCCATTAAGGCGCAGTTCGACGCCAAATCTTACCGCGCTCGCATGGAGTCGGTTACTGGGGGAAATAACTTCACGACGACCGTCGAATACGTGGCTCCCGACCGCTTTCATATGACTGCCCCGATGAACGAAACGATCATTGTCGGCGGGGATACTTACGTCAAAGCCCCGACCGGTCAGTGGCAAAAAATTCCTATAAACGCCAATCAAATGATCTCGTCGTTCCGCGACCCGAAATTGGTCGAAGAATTGCGCAACAATACAAGCGTTAAATTCCTCGGCACGGACTCGCTTGACGGCATGCCTGTGAAGATATACGAGTACACGGTCAAGAACGCCTACGGGACTAATATGACAAGCGTTTCAAAAGCGTGGATCTCGGCAAACGACAATCTGCCGCGCAAAATGGAGGTCGAAGCCGATGTCAACGGGAAGCCTTCCAAAACGCTCATCACTTATTACGACTACAACGCGGACATCAAAATCGTGCCGCCGATGTAATTAAAGGCAGAGAGAAAGAAGGGAAAAGGAAATTTCTGTTTGGAAAGGCTCAACTCTTCCTGTTTCCTTTCCCTTCTTCGCTTTTATTACTTAATCATTCTTACCGTGCCGCTCGGTGTAACCCCTCGTTCTATCGAGCGGCTGAGTTCCACAGGGATCGGTTTATTGAAACAGTAACGGCTTGAAAATTTCGTCAGCAGCCCTTCTCCGGCCAGGCGGTCGAGCATTTCTTTGATCTTTTCTCTATTGACGTGCGGCAATGAGTGAAATATCTCTTCCTGAGCAATTACGCGATACGGGTGATCCATGCCGTAAGCCAACAGCATGAGCCGGAGATTTTCTGGCGCGACCTGAGTCCTAACTTGCATCACTGCCATACTCACAACGCCTCCTTTGAATTTGCCGTTCAGGGAAAAATACTGTGCCTGTATTGTTATGACGAAACCCGGCAGAGTTTTAATGCAGTAAATTGATCTTTGAAAACTACTGTTTCACCGCTCGCGGCAGGCAATCCAACTTGAAACGCTCACGACCGAGTTGCTAAGATGGTCAGTCGCTCGTTACAACATTAATATGACTGTGCGTGTGGCACTGGAATTCCAGAGGAATCTTAAATGTCAGAGTTCATCAAAGTAGCGAATAAATCCGACCTGCCTTCGGGCCAGAGCATGGTAGTTGAAATCAATGGCCGCCCAATCGCTTTGTTCAATGTCAACGGCGAATTCTATGCGCTCGACAACGTTTGCCCGCACAGAGGCGGCCCTGTAGGCGAAGGCTATGTTGATTGTAACAATCTTACGGTGCAATGCCCGTGGCATGGATGGACTTTCAACATCACAACTGGCGTATCGCCAGTCAATGCAATGGCTAAAGTTGAAAAGTTCGATGTGAAGGTCGAAGGCGAAGAAGTGAAAGTATCGTTGGAGTAGGAGGAATTAAAAATTAAGAATTAAGAATTAAAAATGGCGGAGTGCCGCACAGAGGCGCAAAAGATTCTTAATTCGTAATTCTTAATTGCCCAAAGGAGGCATCAACCCACTTGAGTGCAAATGAAACGTTTGATGTTACGATAATCGGGTCAGGGCCGGGCGGCTATGTCGCAGCAGTTCGAGCAGGGCAGTTGGGACTGCGAACTGCGATCATTGAAAAAGACAAAAATCTGGGCGGCACCTGCCTGCTTCGAGGCTGCATCCCTACGAAAGCGCTGCTGCATACGGCAGACGTTTACGACGAGTTTAAGCATGCCAAAAGCATAGGCGTTACGGTGAGCGATGTCGCGCTGGATTTCATTCAAGCCCAGAAGAACAAAAACAAGATCGTCTTGAAAGGCGCTAAAGGCGTCGAGTTTCTGATGAAGAAACACAAGGCGCAGGTCTTCAAAGGAACAGCGCACATTGACGGGCCGGGCCGCATCACTGTGACTGCTGCCGACGGCACAACTCAAATTGTTCAAACTCGCAATATCATCATAGCGACAGGCTCCGTGCCTCGTTCGCTTCCCTCGCTTCCAATTGATGGCCAGCACATCATAACGAGCGACGAGATACTTGAACTGCAGGAGATTCCAAAATCGCTCGTCGTGCTTGGCGCGGGAGCGGTCGGCGTGGAGTTCGCTTCGATGTTCGCGCGCTTCGGTTCCGACACGACCATCATCGAGTTGCTGCCGCGACTGCTTCCAATCGAAGACGAAGAGATAAGCGCAGAGCTTGCGAAATCTTTTAAGAAGCAGGGCATCAAAACATTCGTCGGAACGAATTTCCAATCCGCGACGGTCGAAAACGGTCTTGTAAAGATCACGGCTCGCGTGGGCGAAGAAACGCGCGAGTTCACAGCCGAAAAATTCCTTGTCGCAGTAGGCCGCCGCGCTTACACGGATGGGCTTGGGCTTGAAAACACACGCGTCGAAGTTGATCGCGGTTATATAAAGGTTGACGATCACATGCGCACGGCAGAGCCTAACGTCTACGCGATAGGCGATGTGATTCCAACGCCCTGGCTTGCTCACGTAGCGTCTGCCGAAGGCATACTCGCGGTCGAAACAATCGCCGGAAAGAACCCGCGCCCGATCAATTACGACCGCGTGCCGAACTGCACTTATTGCCAGCCGGAGGTCGCAAGCGTAGGGCTGACGGAAGCGAAAGCCAAAGAACGCGGCTATGACGTGAGGGTCGGAAAATTCTCGATCCCCGTGCTTGCGAAAGCGCAGATAGTCGGCGCGACCGAAGGAATGGTCAAGGTCGTGAGCGATAAAAAATACGACGAAGTGCTCGGCGTTCACATCATCGGCCCGCACGCGACCGAGATGATCGTCGAAGGCGGCGCGGCATTGCAAATGGAAGCGACGGTCGAAGAGATGATCAATATGATTCACGCGCATCCGACCGTTTCCGAGAGCTTACACGAAGCGTTTGAAGACGCGCACGGCATGGTGATACACGGCGCATAACGCCGAGGCCAGCAATCTGAGATTTCAAATTTGAGATTTGAAATCTCAGATTCAACCGCCTCTGCTCCTTAAATTGATGGAACTCGATAAATCCCAACAACTCGAACTACTTTACTTCATGCGATTGACGCGCTCGCTCGAAGACCGGCTCGACAACCTGCTCAAGCAGGGTAAGATCGTCGGCGGATTGTTTCGCAGTCTCGGACAGGAAGCGACGGCAGTAGGGTCGGCTTTCGCGCTCGATAAAAAACACGGCGACATGCTCTCTCCGCTCACGCGCGACATGGGCGCGATGATGGTCATGGGCGCGCGCCCGCGCGAAGTCTTCTCATCGTATCTATGGCGCGCGACTTCGCTTAATCGAGGGCGCGATCAGAACATTCACATCACAGACCTTGAGCGCGGTTTCATCGGGACGGTCAGCCCGCTCGGCACGCTCGTCTCTGTTATGAATGGAGTCGTGCTTGCCGCAAGAATGCAAAAGCGGAAGACAGTCGGCATGGTCTACATCGGAGACGGCGCGACGAGCACAGGCGCATTTCACGAAGCCGCGAATTTCGCGTCCGTTCAAAATCTGCCGCTTGTGATCGTAGCCGAGCACAACGGGTACGCCTATTCGACCCCGACCGCGAAGCAGATGCGGATTTTGAACCTCGCGGATCGCGCGAAGGCTTACGGCATGCCGAGCGAGATAGTTGACGGTAACGACGTTATGGCAGTTTACAACTCGGCGAAGCGCGCAGTTGATCGAGCGCGCGACGGCGGCGGGCCGACGATGATAGAAGCCAAGACGTTTCGCCTGCGCGGACATGCGGCGCACGACAATCAATCTTACGTGCCGAAAGAAGTGCTCGAACAATGGCGCAAGCGCGACCCGATAGAGCATTTTGAAAAAGAGTTATTGCAAAAAAACATCGCAACCGCAGCCGATATTGAAGAAGTGAACAACCGGGTCAACTCCCTGCTCGAAGAAGACCTGGCCTGGACTGAGAGCCAGCCGCCGCCTGCTCCCGAAGAAGCGCTCGGCGATGTCGTAGCAAACGACGAGCAGACAAACGCTATCGGCGTTGGAAAATAAAAATTTATGGCCGCGATAACATTACTCGAAGCAATAAGACAGGGACTGTGGGAAGAGATGGAGCGCGACCCCAGTGTTTTCATACTCGGCGAAGACGTGGGCGCATATGGCGGCGCGTTTAAGATGACAGACGGTTTTCTTGAGCGCTTCGGCGAAGAGCGCGTCATTGACACGCCGATTTCCGAGAGCGCCATTGTCGGAGCCGCGTGCGGCGCAGCGATGATGGGACTCAGGCCCGTAGCAGAGATGCAGTTCATTGACTTCATCTCCTGCGCGTTCGATATGCTGACCAACTACGCCGCAAAGAGCCGCTACCGTCAGGGCATAGGGCTTCCGATGGTCGTGCGCGGGCCGTGCGGCGGCGGAGTTCACGGCGGCCCTTTCCACTCGCAAAACGTCGAGTCGTTTTTTCTGAATACGCCGGGACTCAAGATGGTCGAGCCTTCGACTCCTTACGATGCGAAGGGTTTGATCAAAGCCGCGATCCGCGATGAAGACCCCGTGCTGTTTTTCGAGCACAAGCTTCTTTATCGCAATCCGAAGATCAAACAGGAAGTGCCTACGGACGATTACATAGTGCCGATTGGCAAAGCCGCAGTTCGTCGCGAAGGCACAGACCTTTCGATTATCACATACGGCGCTATGGTCTACACCGCGCTCGATGCAGCCGAGGCGCTGGAGCAGGAAGGCATAGACGCAGAGGTAATTGATTTGAGGACGCTTCTGCCGATAGACCGCGAAACGGTCGTTGAATCGGTCAAGAAAACAAGCAAAGTCATCATCCTTCACGAAGCGACGCGCACGGGCGGAATGGCGGGCGAGCTTACGGCGATAATTAACGAAGAGGCGTTCGAGTATCTGGACGGCCCAATCGCGCGCGTAACGTCAATTGATACGCCTGTGCCTTATGCGCCTCCGCTGGAAGAATTTTTCTTGCCGCAGGTGGACGACGTGCTGAAAACAGCCCGCTCGCTGGCAGCATACTAATGTCAAAGATTGGAGAGATATGAGCGAAGAAGTCATAATGCCGCAGATGGGAGAATCCATCGCAGAAGGTACTATCGTTAGATGGCTCAAGCAGATTGGCGATTCGGTGAAACGCGATGAACCGCTGTTTGAAATTTCTACGGACAAGGTTGACGCAGAGATACCCTCGCCCGTTTCCGGTGTTCTCTCCGAGATAAAAGTCAAAGAGGGCGAAACCGTGCCGGTCAATACGGTCGTTGCGGTAATCAACGGCGGCGATGGCGCAAAATCTGAAGCTGCAAAACCTGAAGCTGCAAAACCTGAAGCCGCAGCGCCCGCTGCCGAAGCGCCTAAGCCAGAACCACCTAAACAAGAAGCGCCCAAGCAAGAAGCGGCTGCGCCTGCTCCGCCTGCTGAAGAACCGAAACAGGCTGCGCCGCAGCCGCCGGAACAACCTGCCCCACAGCAAACCGCGGCTCCGGCAGAGCCGCCTGCGAAACCTGCAGCCGAAGCGCCCGCTTCAAAAGAAGAGTCGCGCCAGGTTCGTTCGTCGCCGCTCGTTCGCAAGATCGCCGAAGAGCAAGGCGTAGACATCTCGCAAATCGAAGGCACGGGCATCAATGGGCGTGTCACTAAGAACGACATTCTCAGCTTCATCGAAAATCGTGGCGCAACTCGCCCCGCCGCAGCGAAACCCGCTGCTGAAGCGCCTGCCGTCGCAGCAACGCCTGCGGCTCAGGCAACGCCCGCAGCCGCCGCTCCGCCGCGTGCGCCTCAACCGCTCAAAGCTCCGGCTGCCGAGCAGGGCGAAGTCGGCCCGCCGCCATTCAGCGAAGGCGACCGATACGAAATCGAGCCGATGACGATGATGCGCCGCCGCATCGCAGAGCGCATGGTCGAAAGCCGTCACACCTCTGCGCACGTCACTTCGTTCATCGAAGTTGATTTCACCGAAACTGCAAAGCTGCGCGACGAGATTAAAGGCGAGTACATGAAACGCGACGGCGTGAAGCTCACCTTCCTGCCTTTCATTATCAAAGCCGTGATCGAAGGCATCAAGAAGTGGCCCGTAATCAACTCGTCCGTCTGGGGCGATCAGATCGTCTACAAGAAAGACATCAACGTAGGCGTGGCGGTCGCGCTTGACTGGGGCTTGATCGTTCCTGTGATTCGCAACGTTGACGAGAAATCCCTGCTCGGCATTGCGCGCTCGGTAAACGATCTGGGCGAAAGAGCACGCAACAAACAGCTCAAGCCCGATGAAGTGCAGGGCGGGACTTTCACCATCACCAATCCTGGCGTATTCGGCGGCTTGATCGGCACGCCAATTATCAACCAGCCGCAGGTCGCCATACTCGGCGTTGGCGTGATCAAAAAGCGCGCATGGGTGATTGATGATGCGATTGCCATTCGCCAGATAGGGATGCTCAGTTTGAGCTTCGATCATCGAGTGATTGACGGCGCAGTGGCGGATCAATTCCTGGCCGCCGTGCGCGATGTGATCGAAGCGGCTGATTACACTTCGTAAAATAGTAGTCAGTGGTCAGTGTAAAGCGATTAGCAAAAATGTTTTCATTCAAGCGGTAAACCATATGACGAATGAATACCAATCACTGACCACTGACCACAGACTTGCGGCCCCTGCTCCAAGAGTATGTGAAGCAAAATGGCTGGGGCTGGTTACATACTCTGACGGCTTGCGCCTGCAGGAGCAGTCGGTCGCGCAGCTTCGAGCGGGTGACGGATCAGACCGTTTGCTTCTGCTGGAACATCCGCACGTTTTCACGCTTGGACGCGGAGCCGATGCCCACAACATTCTCGCAAGCCGGGAGCAACTCCAATCTCAGTCGATAGAGATTCATGAAACGGGGCGCGGCGGCGACGTGACTTATCACGGGCCGGGCCAGCTTGTCGGCTATCCGATAATCAATCTAAAACCTGACCGATGCGATGTCCACCGCTATGTGCGAGACGTCGAAGAAGTGTTGATCAAAACAATCGCGGATTTCGGCGTGACGGGCGAACGCATAAAGGGATTGACCGGCGTATGGGTCGGCAACGAAAAGGTCGCGGCCATCGGCGTGCGGATTGCGCGATGGATCACAAGTCACGGATTCGCGATCAACGTCAACACCGACCTGAGCTATTTTCAGATGATAGTTCCATGCGGCATAGCCGATAAAGGAGTCACTTCCCTTTCACAGATTCTCGGTCGCCGGATCGAGATACAGGAAGTCGCACGCGCCGCCGCGCGTCATTTCGGCGAAGTATTCGAGCGCAACGTTATTGATGATATAGCCAGCAACGAATAAAATAATTAAGCGAAAAGAGGTGAAGTTATGAGACAGGTTATCATCTATCCAGGTGAAGATGGTTATTACATTGCCGAAGTTCCTAGCCTGCCCGGTTGTATCAGTCAAGGCGCTACAAAAGAAGAAGCTGCAGCAAATATTAAAGAGGCGATTAGTGGGTATATCGCAGCCCTGGAAGAGGACAATCTCACTGTTCCCGAAGAGCGCTTTGAAGCCTTGATTTTAGCGGTTTGAGGTTTCGTAAATAACGATTATGCAACCCACCTATGAGTAAACTGCCAAGAGTTTCCGGTCGCGAGTGCGTTAAAGCTTTAGAGAGCATTGACTTTTATTCAAAACGACAAGAAGGAAGTCATATCATCCTCCGACGTGATGACCCTTTCGCTCAAGTCGTCGTGCCGGATCACAAGGAACTGGACAGAGGCACATTACGCGCAATTATCAGGCAGGCAGGTTTAAGCGTAGACGAGTTTGTTGAATTACTATAGTTTTGCCTTCTCGTTGATCGTAACCTCGCGCAGTTTTCAATCGTATTAAGATCATATCGGCAGCTTCGCGCATTCGAGCCATCTGAGGTATTATCTTTGCTTCACATTGGCTCAATCTTTTGCTACAACTGCGGAGAAGAGGTTTTATGTTCAGTGCAGGTCGAGCTTTCCATCCTGCGGTCAAGAGGCCCGCTCAAACGTTGATCGCTGCTTTCGTTTTTTCTGCCGTTCTATTTTCCATTTCGTGCTCAAAGCAAATATCCGGCAAGCAGGTTGATGCAGCCACTTCAACAAAGTCTGTTTCGGTCCGCGCTATCACAGTCGAGGAAAAACAGGTTCGCCGGAATGTTGAATCTGTCGGCTCGCTCTTTCCTTACGAAGAGGTAATTGTAAGCTCAGAGGTCGAAGGCAAAGTCGAGCAGGTTTTAGTCGATGTCGGAGACCGCATCAGTAAAGGCCAGCCGCTCGTTAAAGTGTCGCCAGCCGAGCTTCAGTTGACCTTCGAGCAACAACGCGCAACTCTTCAACAAGCCCGCGCGCGATTGGGGCTTGCCGAAAACGGCGACGATCTGAAAGACGTG
>DATEKX010000096.1:0-3646 GCA_035277165.1 Blastocatellia bacterium
CGGCTATGAGCAAACCGAGCACGCCGCCCATCGTCGCAAGCAACACGCTTTCGGTCAGCATCTGACGCACCAGCCGCCATCGGCCAGCGCCGATAGCCACGCGAACCGCTATCTCTTTTTCACGCGAAGCCGCGCGCGCAAGCAAAAGGTTTGCGACATTGGCGCACGCGATCAACAATACAAATCCAACTGCGCCGAGCAGAATCAAGAGCGCCAGACGAACATCGCCGACTACTTGTTCAAGCAACGGTCTGACGCTAAAGCTGAAACGGCGATCAACCGGATAAATCTCCGGGTATTGCTGCTCAAGATGGTTTACTACCAGATCCAACTCGGCTTGCGCCTGTTGAATGGTCGCGCCCAGTTTCATTCGCGCCAGCAAGTTGTAGTTTTCATCGGTCTGACTGTTCGACCGCTCCGCGTCCATAGGCAGAGGCAATAACATCTCTGCCTGTGACATAGCCTCCACTGTGGGCATCACCTCGTAGCTGAGCGAAAAGTTAGCGGGCATAATTCCCACGATTGTGTAACTGCGGCCATTGAGCGTGACTGCCTGATCAATCACTTTCGGGTCACCGCCGAATAGTCGCTGCCACAGGCCGTAGCTGAGTATGACTGTTGGCGGTTTGCCCGGCGCATCTTCTTCTGGCAGGAAGACTCGTCCCATCTCTGGCTTTGCGCCGAGAATCGAAAACATGTTTGAAGAAGTCTGCACGACTCCGACACGCACGGGGTCGCCTTTGCCTGTGAGATTAAGTGTAGTGCCGCGCGCGAGGGCGATCTCTTCAAAGACGCTGTTTTGAGCTACGATTGCGGCGTATTGACCGGGCGACGGCCAATCCTTATCAACGTTAGCGCCCGGCGAATGAGTCCAGATAACCGCCAGTCGTTCCGAGTCGCGGAAGGGCAACGGGCGCAGCAACAGACCGTTAACAATGCTGAAGATGGCGCTGTTAGCGCCAATCCCTAAAGCCAACGTGATGACAGCCACGACAGTAAAGCCCGGCTTCTTTCTTAGCATCCTGAATCCGTAGCGAATGTCTTGAAATAGAGTCTCCATAAATCCCTCAATTACGAATTAAGAATTAAGAATCAGGAATCGAAGGGGGATTCTTAATTCTTAATTCTTAATTCTTAATTTGCTACTCGTAGCGAAGCGCGACCATCGGATCAACTTTCGTAGCGCGACGCGCGGGCACTGCGCAGGCTACGAGAGCCACTCCTATGAGTAGCGCTGAAATGAGCAAGAAGATTGCAGGGTCAGTAGCAGACACGCCATAAAGCAGGCTCGACATCAAGCGCGTTAAACCGAAAGCCGCAACTACGCCGCTTGCCAGACCCATCAAGGCGAGGCTCAAACCTTGCCCGACAATCAGTTTGAGCACATCGCGCGGCGCAGCGCCCAAAGCCATGCGGATGCCGATTTCATGCGTGCGCCCGGTGACCGTATAACTCATCACGCCATACAATCCCACCGCCGCAAGTAGCAATGCGAGCGCGGCAAACACGCTCAACAAAGCGGCGGTGTAGCGCGGTAAGACGATTGATTCGGCAATCGCGCCTTCGACAGTTTTAATCTCGTAAACCGGCTGATCTTTATCTACGGCCAGCACCTCGGCGCGCACGGCGGCCATCAAACTGGTCGGGTCTGTTTTAGCGCGCACCATCAGCACCATCGAATCCTGTGGCTGCTGTTGATAAGTGAAATACAGAGTCGGTTCGGGCTTCCTGTCCAGACTCCAATGCTTCACATCGCCAACTACGCCGACGATTGAAAACCAGGGATTGTTCGGCTCATCCGGTTTGATTCGTTTGCCGATGGGGTCTTCGCCCTGAAAGAATTTGTTGGCGAGGCTTTCGCTGATGATGACGGCGCGTTGCGCGGTTTCGTTATCCTGCGCAGTGAACTCTCTGCCTTTGATAACCGGAATGTTTAGCACTCGAAAATAATCCGAGCTTATCGCGCGGTGAGCGGCTTCGGGCTGATCTGCGGGCGCGAGCGCAGGTCTTCCATCGATATCGAAACCCACGCTGCTGTTGCTGCCGCCCATCGGCAGGTGACTGATTAAGCCTGACGATTCGACGCCGGGCAATTGCTCAAGTCGTTCGGTGATCTGATTGTAGAAGCCGACTATCTGCGAGTCTTCGCGATATTTCGCGAACGGCAAAGTGGTTCGCATCGTGAGCACATTCGTGCCGCTGAAACCGGGATTGACTTCAAGCAGTTTGAACATGCTTTTAATGAGCAGGCTCGCGCAGATCAACAGCACCGCTGAGAATGCGACTTCGGCAACGACCAGCAAACGGCGCAGGCGATGCCCGCTTAAACCAGTTGACGCGCCGCGCCCGCCTTCTTTGATCACATCGTTCAAATTGAATCTGGAAGCCTGAAATGCAGGCGCAAGCCCAAACACCAGACCCGTCAACAGCGATACTAAAAGGGTGAACCCCAGCACCGGCAGGTTGATGCTGATCTCTTTAAAACGCGGGATGGAGAAGGCGACCTCTTCGGGTATGTTAGCCACCAGCAAATCCACGCTCCACATCGCGAGCAGCAAGCCAGCCAATCCTCCCAGCAGCGCAAGCAGCAGGCTTTCAGTCAACAACTGCCTGACGAGTCGAAGACGGCTCGACCCCAGAGCTAACCGGATGGCAATCTCTTTTTGCCGCGAAGCGGCACGCGCTAAAAGCAAGTTCGCAACGTTGGCGCACGCAATTAACAGCACCAGCCCAACAGCCACCACCAACACGAGCGCGGCGGGTTTGATCTGCCCGACGGTCTGTTCCTGTAAAGATACGACGCTCGCGCCCCAGTTCGTATTCGTTTCCGGGTATTGCTGTTGAAGCTGATCTGCGACGGTGCCCATCGCGGCCTGCGCCTGTTCGATTGTCACGCCCGATTTGAGCCGCGCCATGACGATCAGAAAATGAGATTGACGATTTGCCAGCGTGCTCGGCCTCAGTGAAAGCGGCGACCATAAATCGGCTTTGCGATGCACCTGAAAGCTGGGCGGCATAACTGCGATGACCGTGTAGTTGCGGTTGTTGAGGCTCAGAGTTTTTCCGATCACATCCGTGTCGCCGCCGAACCTGCGTTGCCACAGTCCGTGACTGATCATCACAACGCCGTCTTTGCCCTGTTCCGCTTCTTCGGGAAGGAAAGCGCGGCCCATCAACGGCTGCACGCCAAGCAATGAAATCAGGCTGGGCGAGACTCGAAAGCCCTGCAATCGCTCGGGCACATCTACGCCTGTGAGGTTGGCGCTCCAGAAACTTAATGCGCCCATCTGCTCGAAGACTTCGTTCTGCTTTTGCCAGTCTGTAAAGTTAGCGGGCGTGACTTCGTTGAGCGGGTTCTGCGGCGCGCGTTCCCACACGCCGACGAGCCGTTCCGATTCCGGGTAAGAGAAAGTGTTGAACAGCAGCGCATTCACCGCGCTGAAAATCACGCTGTTTGCCCCGATGCCCATCGCTAAAACTAAAATCGCCACAGCCGTGAAGCCCGGACTTCTGGTTAACATCCGCATCCCGTATCGCAAATCCTGAAATAAAGTCTCCATCAATCCTCCCAAAGCAATTAAGAATTAAAAATTAAAAATTAAGAATCAGAAGTCGAAGGAAGATTTTTAATTCTTAATTCTTAATT
>DATEKX010000097.1:0-3560 GCA_035277165.1 Blastocatellia bacterium
TGAAGCTCCGCCTGAAGTGCTGGCAACCGTAAACGGGCTGAAGATCACCGCCAAGGATATAGATGAAGCGATCAAAGAGCCGTTAAAGGCGATTCACAATCAAGTGATCGAAGTGCGGCGGCTTGAGCTTGACCTGCAAATCAACTCGCGCCTTCTCGATGCAGAAGCGAAAAAGCGCGGCAAAACATCTGCGCAACTGGTTCAAGAAGAGATCATTTCCAAAGTCAAAGACCCGACCGATGCAGAGGTCAAAGCGTTCTTCGATAAAAATAAAGAGCAGATGGATTCCGCTTTCGACGACGCAAAACCGCTCATCACAAACTATCTCAGAAACCAGCGACAGGCAGAGATGGCGAAGACTTTCGCTGACCGGCTGCGCGCTGCTGCCGATCTCAAGCTGATGGTGAAAGAGGCAACGCCGCCCGTAACACCGGCTGACCGCGACCGCGTCTTTGCTACGCTCAACGGGCAAAATATCACCTCCGCCAATATCGAAGATACGTTACAGCCGCTTTTGATTCAGGCGCAGAAACAGATTTACAGTCTCAGAAAGATGCACATGGATTTGAAGATCAATGATCTGTTGCTTGAGCAGGAAGCGCAAAAGCGCAAGCTCACCGCTCGCGCCATCATCGCAGCGGACGTGCTCCCGAAAGTTAAAAAAATTACCGAAGAAGATGCGCGCAAGTTTTATGACGGCAACAAAGCAAAAATGCCTGCAGAGTTCGATCAACTGCGCGACCAGATCATTCAATACCTTAGTGAAAACGAACAGCAAAAGGCGCAGATAGCTTTTGCCGAGCGGTTGCGATCAGGCGCGTCCGTGCAGGTATTTTTGAAGTCGCCTGAGACGCCAGGGCTCGCGATTGCAACGAACGATCAGCCGTGGAAAGGCGGCGAACAGGCGGCGGTCACTATTGTAGAGTTCACCGATTATCAGTGTTCCAGTTGCGCGGGCGCGCAGCCGGTTATCGAAGAGTTGTTGAAAGAGTACGGCGACAAAGTGAAGCTCGTTGTGCGCGACTTCCCGCTCGACCGCCACCCGCACGCATTCAAGGCGGCTGAAGCCGCGGAAGCAGCGCGCCAGCAAGGCAAGTACTGGGAGTACAGCGCATTGTTGTTTAAGAACCAGCAGAGCCTCGAAATCAGTAAGCTCAAAGAATATGCGACTCAGGTGGGGCTTGATCGCAAAGTCTTCGATGAATCGCTTGACGGCGGCAAGTTCGCCGAAAGCGTGCAGCGCGACATTCAAGACGGAAGGTCGCTCGGCATCAACGCGACCCCTGCTCTGTTTATCAACGGGCAGCCGTTAAAAGAGCGCACGCGCGAAGCATTGAAAGAAGCTATCGAATCGGCGCTCAACACAAAGAGCGGGAAGTAACACCTAAAGTCAATTCACCGCAGAGGACGTAGAGATTTCGCAGAGAACGGCTATTTAACCTCTGCGCTTCTGCGGTGAATCTGCTTCTTTAATATGGCGCAGGCAACGTTTCTGCCAGTCTCGCGCATCCTGCCGATGGCCGGAGTCGCTCTCCGGCGCACGGACACGAACCGCTCACAGAAAATCTCCGGAGGAAATGAAATGAGAAAAAGGCTGAGTAGTTTTTTGTTAATACTCTCCCTGTTCGCGCTCCTATTGCCCGCCGTGAGCTTCGGCCAGGAACGAGGCCGATTCATCAGGCGTGACAAGAACGGCTACAGAGTTGGCGATGGCAGGATCAGTTTCTTTGATGGCCCTGGCCTGGTCAATTACGAATATAAACATCGCTGGATGCCCGGCGCGGCTGGCGCAGCAACAGTGATCGGCACGGGCGCAGGCGTTGGCGCTGTAGCAGGCGGCGTTGTTAAAGGCAAGAAGGGTGCAGTGGTCGGCGCGCTTGTAGGCGCGGGCGCTGCTACTGGAATCTGGCTTTACAAGAACCGTACAGAGAAACGCAGAATCTTTTGATTGCGTAAAATTTTTCGATTGCCGGGACAAGTCATTCGAGCCATCATCGCATAGCTTTTCAGGAGGGACTTGTTGAAGTTCAGAGCAATCGGCGGCTACTCACTCGTGTGGCCGATTTGTTGGCGCTGACCAGACTGCCACAGGTCAGCGCCGTTTTATTTTCCCCCTCAGACGCGCTAAGTCAAGCTATCTCAAGATTACTCACATCATCGCGACTTTGGCGCGCATATTGCCATTCAATCCCTTGTAAATAACTACACGAACCTTTGACTAAATTGGAGGAACCTATGAAACGCATATTAACAACCACAGCTTTGTCATTGACGCTTGCTTTCGCGCCGCTCGCGCTGGCATCGCAAAGCGCAATGGCTAAAACCAAAACTCAAAAGCCGATGTCAGCGCACGCCACAGCAGTGAAAAAGTGCAACGACGACTATAGAGAGGCGGCTAAGAAAGCCAACGACGATTACGCCGCAGCAGTCAAGGATGCGAAAACCAAGAAGGGTAAAGAGCACTCAGAAGCTATGAGGGCCGCAAGCAAGGCCAAAAGCGATGCGCTGGCCGCAGCCCGAACAGCGAAAACAGATTGCACAAAAACAGCACCGAAGTAAAACGCGGCGACGGCTCGGCGACTGGCTGCAATGGTTGCCGAGCCTTCTATTTCAAATCATCTAACTCGCCAATATATTTCTATAAACTTCAGGGTCAACATTTCCGCCGCTCACGACACAGCAAACCCTGGCATCACGAAACGATTCAGGCTCCGTCAGCAGCGCTCCTACGCCGAGCGCGCCCGTCGGCTCGGCTTTCAAATTGGCGAGCGCGAACAACAACTGAACGCCTTCTTTGATATTCTCTTCCGGCACTTCAACGATCTTCGATAGTCCCTCTTTGAGTATCGCCCAGTTGTGCTGGCCTACGCTGACAGTGCGTGCGCCATCGGCTATCGTCTGAGGCTCGCTTTCGTTTAAGACTATGTGGCCAGCGCGAAGCGAGCGCGCCGCATCATTAGCCATCAACGGCTCTGCGCCCACAACGCGCGCGCGCGATTGCGCAGCGCCGAGCCCGTTGATTATTCCCGATGTGAGACCGCCGCCGCCTACCGGAGCGATTACGAAATCGAACTCGCGATCAAGCGCGGCAATCTCTGCGCCCAGACTCGCATTGCCTTCGATGACGAGCGGGTCATCAAAAGCGCTTGCGATATAAGCGTCAGGGTTTTCGCTTGCGAGTTCAGCAACACGCGCGGCGCGGCCTTTGACCATCACGTCAATCAAATCAACCGCGCCTCCGTACTCGCGCACCGCGTCAATCTTCACTTGCGCCGAAGTCGCTGGCATCACCACCGTGCATGCTTTGCCCAGCAACCTGCACGCATAGGCCATAGCCTGTCCGAAGTTGCCCGACGATGCGGTGATGATTTTGCGCTCGCTCACTTTTGAAGCGAGGTTGTAAGCAGCCCGAAATTTGAAGCTGCCCGTGTGTTGAAATGTCTCGCTTGCGATTGTTACTTGTACGCCGAGCCGATCAGACAATCGCGCGGCTTCGACGATTGTAGTCCGGCGAACTATAAGGCCGAGAGGTTGCGGTGAATACTCAGCTTGATTCATAG
>DATEKX010000098.1:0-2669 GCA_035277165.1 Blastocatellia bacterium
GCACACCCAGCGACGTAGTGAGATGCCCAATGGTCCCGATCAGGGACGTGGTCGTCTTTCCTTATACAATAGTTGCCTTTGTAATCGGTCGACCCGCCTCTGTGCGCGCGCTCGAAGCCGCGCTGCGCGGCGATAAGACTATCTTTCTCGCAACGCAGCACGACGCGACGATTGACGAGCCTACGGTTGAGCAGGTCTATTCGGTCGGCACAATCGCGCGCATTACGCACAACCTGCGCCTGCCCGACGGCAACATCAAAGTCATGGTCGAAGGGCTTGAGCGCGCTCGAAGCGTGCGCGTCGAAGACAACGGCGATTACTGGCTTGCCACTTTGCGGAAACAGCCCGAAACCGTGGAGGCTCGCTCGCGCCTTAACTCGCTGATTGGCCGCGTCGGTTCGCTCGTTGATCAGTACGTGCGCCAATCCACAGAGTTGAGCAATCCCGAAACGCTCACAGCCGCGCTCCGCAACGACGACCCCGCAAGGTTGTGCGATACGATTGCTTCAAATCTGAAGGTGTCGGTCGAAGACAAACAGGGACTGCTCGAAATATTCTCGCTTCAGGAAAGATTCGCGCGCCTCGTCGAAGTGCTCGAAGTCGAGCTTGAAAAGATTCAGGTGGATCGCGCCATTCACGGTCGCGTCAAACGACAGATGGAGCGCGCGCAGAAAGAGTATTATCTCAACGAGAAGATCAAGGCGATTCATAAAGAGCTTGGCCGCAAAGACGAAAAGGCCGAGCTTGAAGAGTTGAAGCAAAAAATCGAAGCGGCTGGCATGTCAAAAGACGCTTACGAGAAGGCGATAACCGAGCTTCGCCGTCTCGAACAAATGCCGCCGATGTCTGCCGAATCAACAGTCTCGCGCAATTATCTCGACTGGCTTCTGGCGGTTCCGTGGAAAGAAAAATCGGAAGAGGTGCGCGACATACGCACTGCGCAGGAAGTGTTGGATCAGGATCACTACGGGCTTGAGAAAATCAAAGAGCGAATACTTGAATACCTCGCCGTCCGGCAGCTTGTCGAGCGCCCGCGCGGTTCGATCCTCTGCTTCGTCGGCCCGCCCGGCGTCGGCAAGACCAGTCTCGGGCGTTCAATCGCAAAAGCCACGGGACGCAAGTTCGTTCGTTTGAGTTTGGGCGGCGTGCGCGACGAGGCTGAAATTCGCGGGCATCGCCGCACTTACATAGGCGCACTGCCGGGACAGATTATCCAGATGATGAAGAAAGCAGGGACTGTGAACCCGCTCATCATGCTGGACGAAGTTGATAAACTCGGCATGGATTTTCGCGGCGACCCGTCTGCGGCGTTGCTCGAAGTGCTCGACCCTGAGCAGAACTTCGCTTTTCACGATCACTATCTCGATGTCGAGTATGATCTGTCGAACGTGATGTTCATAGCGACGGCAAACGTCCTGCACACTATTCCGGCTGCGCTTCAAGACAGGCTTGAGATAATCCGGCTGCCCGGTTACACCGAGCGCGAAAAGCTGGAGATCGCAATGCGGCATTTGCTGCCGAAACAACTCGAAGCGAACGGCATGAAGTCTGAGCAGATTGATTTCATAGAAGACGGCGTTCGCACGATCATTCAGTTCTACACGCGCGAAGCGGGCGTTCGCAATCTTGAGCGCGAAATCGCTTCGGTGCTCAGAAAGCTCGCGCGGCGAATGCTGACGTCCGACGACTCTGCGAATTACCATGAAGCAGTCGGCGGCGAAACGGTCAAAGACCTGCTCGGGCCTACGCGCTTCCGCCCGCAATCCATAGCCGATCAGAGCGAAATAGGACTTGCGACCGGACTTGCGTGGACGGAAGTAGGCGGCGAAGTGCTCCACATCGAGGCTTCATTGATGCCGGGGCGCGGCAACATCACGCTGACAGGCAAACTGGGCGAAGTGATGCAGGAATCGGCGCGCGCTGCGCTCTCTTGCGTTCGTTCCAGAGTAAAGCAACTGGGAATCGCGCCGGACTTTCACAAGAAATATGATCTGCATCTGCATGTGCCCGAAGGCGCAATACCGAAAGACGGCCCATCGGCAGGCATAGCGATTTCGACTGCAATAGTATCGGCGCTCACGGAAGCAGCGATTCGCCGCGATGTAGCGATGACGGGCGAGATCACGCTTCGCGGCAAAGTGCTGCCTATCGGCGGAGTGAAAGAGAAACTTCTTGCGGCCCATCGCGCAGGCATACGCATCGTCATAATACCGAAGGACAACGCCAAAGATCTGGTCGAATTGCCCAGTGATGTGAAGGAAGCGTTAACCATCCACACAGTTGATAGCGTTGACGAGGTGTGGCAGATAGCAATTGAAGAGCGCTCGACGAAGCCTGATCTGCCCACGCCCGAAGTCCCGCTCTGGGGCCAGCAGCCACCCGCAGACGCGCCGACTTCAAATCCAGTAATGGAATAACAGTGACCGAGGCCGAGTGGCGAGTGATGAGCAATTCAAACTCGTCGCTCGTCACATATGAAAATAAAGAGCGCGAATTTCGTAAAGAGCGCAACCAGCCTTGAGCATTACCCGCGCGACGCCAGACCGGAAATAGCCTTCATGGGACGGTCAAACGTCGGCAAGTCTTCTTTGATAAACAGCCTGCTCGGCGTCAAGGGCCTCGCCAAGACCAGCTCGACGCCCGGCCGGACGCAACTGATCAACTTCTTC
>DATEKX010000099.1:0-8261 GCA_035277165.1 Blastocatellia bacterium
ACGCGCGGCGTGGTCGCTTTTTACACGGGAGAAGACGGCACAGACTCGCCTATCGAAGCGCTTTACACTGCGAACTGCGGCGGGCAAACCGAAAACAACGAAGTTATCTTCGGCGGAAAGCCTATGCCTTACCTTCGATCAGTCGCCTGCATGCCAGACCGATTCGCGGTTGCCGACCGCGACATCGCATCGAATCGAGCGGCTGATTCGGCGGTCGAACCTGAGGGCCGTTCGATGTTGCGCGAGATAGCTCTGCTTCAGGTCATGGGTTTTGCGTTGCCGCGCCGCGCGACGAGCAGTTATTTGAAGAGCGCTCCCGATCAAAGCGAACTGCAAGCCTGGATAGACCGCACGGTCGAGTTATCGCAAAAAGAGAGGCTGAGAGTTGTGCGCAACGATTCAACTCTATTTTCGGGATTCGCTCAGTTGATCGCATCGGCCATTTACGGCGAAGGCCGCGCCGCGTTGCTTCTGACTCCGGCAGACGTTGATTACCTGCTGGGGGGGCTTTCCATCAAAGACGCGCCGCAGGATGTTCGCGCAAGTGTCGCCGCGCTGTTGAAAGACCGCATATTGAAATTGCCTGCATCGTTTGACAATCGCTCGCAGATCACGCGGGCTTTTGCGATTGAGACGATTGCTCGCGCGCTCGCTTTCAGGTCGCGGCTCGTGAAAGCCGATGGCATGAAAACTCAGATCGCGCGCTTGAGATTCGATGCGGCCAGACCAGTTGAAAACGGGAGGCTGATTATCGCTTCATCAATCGCAAAGCCGCAACCGGCTACGCAAGAGAAATCGAAAGCAACCACTACGGGCCGTATCGCGCGTTCGGCGGGAGAGATGAAGTCGAAAGAGGTTATTGCAAAAACCAGCGCTGTCAAAGAAAGCTCGCCCCAGATAGACTCCATACCTGATGGGTTCGAGATAGACGCAAGCGCGTGGTTGTTTCGGAGCTTTGGCGACGAGAGCTACCCCGTCACTCGCCTGACGCTGATCGGCGGAGAGCGCATCACGTTTCATTTGAACGCAGCGGGGCGCGTAGATTTTCTCGAAGCAGCCGTCGCCGAGCACAGCGCGTCGAGCGACCGTTATTCGAGCGTGGCGCAATGGCAAGAGCGCGTCACGGCAGAAGAGGTCGAGCGACGCCTTGCGCGAGCGCGCATCAACGTGGGCCGGATTGAAAGCCTGACGCCGGTCGCCTTCAGCGAATCAAATCGCGTGACCGAAATGGAGATAACGGGATACGGAGGGAGCGCGCGATTGCACGGCCCTCAGATTCGCAGCGCGCTCGGTTTGAAAGAGAACCTCTTCGTTGTTGATCGCGAGATGGATGCGAGCGGGCACATCACGGCTTTCGTTTTCACAGGTCGAGGCTGGGGACACGGAGTCGGAATGTGCCAGACCGGCGCTTACGGTCTGGCGAAAGAAGGCTACTCTTACACGGCTATCTTGCAGAAATATTACACGGGCGTGAAAGTGCGAAAGGCTTATTAGAATGTGATGGCAGCGATGGCGCTGCCATTACTATTTCCCTTCCGCATTCGCAGGAGCCGTAGGCCACAACTTCACGGTTCCATTCTTTCCGCCTGTGATCAGCATTCGCCCGTCGGACGAAAAGGCCATAGAGGTGAAAGGGTCTTTGTCGTTATAGATCGTAACCAGCAGGCGATAAGAGGAAGTGCTCCATAACGTCGCCAGCCCGTCCTCGCTTCCAGTAACCAAAGTCTTGCCGTCAGGTGAAAAGGCCATAGACGATACAGGGGCCGCATAACCTCTCAGCGTTGCCAAAGGTTCGGATTTAGAGGTTTCAATATCCCACAATGTTACGGTAGGGCCGAGAACGGTCTCGCCAGCAAGCGCAAGCATTTTGCTATCGGGTGAAAACATATACCGCAACTCACTCTGACTTTCGCTCAAGCTCTTTATAAAAGAGAGCGAGCGCATGTCCCATAGCTCTGAGACATTTCTGCCAAGCTCATTTACGCCTTTAAGGAGAAGTTTTTTGCCGTCAGGTGAAAAAGCCGTATTAAGGACTGCTTTAAGGGTTCTGCTATTTAATGACACAAACTTTCGAGAGTCAATATCCCATAGCTCTATAGTTCTGCCCTTATCACCCATTTTGAAGAAGACGAACGTCTTGCCATCGGGAGAGAATGCCGACGGCACGGAAGAAAGAAGAGTATCGGATGTTCCTATAATGAAAGGGTCGCGCGGCGAATCTGCGTTCCATAATTGCAGGTCGTATTGGAGAGTTACCCTGTTGATGTTGGGGTCACGCACTGCTTCGATTCTGGTTATTGATATCAGGTTTTTCCCGTCCGGCGAGACCCACACCTTTTCAATGATATTTTTGAACTTCGCAGGGTGAGCCGAATTAAAAGTGGCTATCAATTCGCGTGTTTCGGCATCCCACAGTTTTATAATGCTGCTGCGGGTTTTAAAAGTTGCGAAGTATTTATTGCCGGGAGAATAAGCAATATCTTCCTGTTGTTCCGCAAACTCTGCCGTAAGTTTTAGCTCTTGTTGCGAAAGAGTGTCCACGATCTTCAATTTAACGCCCGAATCATAAACAAGCATCGAAATAGTCTTGCTGTCGGGTGAGAAAAGAACCTTTTCGACCATTGCCTTTTGACTCATCAGAGGAATCGAGTCTCGCTGCAGGGTTGCATCATAAAACCTCACCTGCTCGGTGCCATTGACAGCGAGAGTTGTTCCATCGGGCGAAAAAGCCATAGAAGTTATTGATCCCTGTTGCCCCGGAAGCGAAGTTATCAGTGGAGGCCATACCTTCTCATCGAGTTTTGTGGCGTCGTATATCTTCAGCGTGTTGTAACTGCCGATTGCAAACATCATTCCATTGGGCGAGAAAACGACCGTGCTGCGATCAGACTGAGAGGGTAAGCCGAAGATCCGATGAAACCCTTCCAGCGAAGCCATCTGACTCAACTCCACCTTATTGCCCTTGTCTATTATTTCAAACAGTTCAAACTTCTGCCCGCCCTCGCGGCCCAATATTATCTTGCCGCGGGGTGAAAGAGGTGAAAAAGTTGCTGACGTAATCGTAGAGTAAATGCGATCATAAAGAAGAGCGTGAGAGGTGGTGTCAAACAGGTACAAGCTGCCTTTTCCGCTCACCGCAGCAAGTAACTTATTGTCGGGTGAAACGGCCAGCATTTTCACGCCATCTTCAAATTCGGGAATCTCGAACTGCTGCTGCCCGGAAGCAACGTCCCACTTTTTTATCTTTCCTTCTTCTCCGCTCGCGTCTCTGCTGCCTGTAAAGAGCGCCTTGCCGTCGTGCGAAAAGACTATTGAACTGACAGGCTGCGCATCTTCTCGCAGCACGAGTGGTTCTTCGGTCGAGCCTATTTTCTGTAATCTGACCATCGCATCTTTGCCAATGTAAGCCAGGAGCTTTCCGTCGGGCGAGAATGCCAGAGCGTTGACCTTAGCATTATTAGTCGGGACTGAAAGAAGCTCGCGTCGAGTTGAAGCGTCCCATAGCTTCAAGGTATTTTCGCCGACGGTTGCAAGGTATCTGCCTTCAGGCGAATATGCCAACTCTTTTACAGGCCCGTCATTGATGTCGAGCTTTCCTGTTTCTCTATGATAAAGCCAATTCAGGTAATTCCACTCGAACCCGCGCAAGTCGTCCGGCTTGGGAGATGCGATTTCCAGCAGTTCCTGAGCGTGCTGAACATTTTCATCGTAATAAGCATTCTGGGCCAGGTTGACATTTGCCGCGTAAAGCAACTGGCGCGAGCGTTCGACTTCGGCCTCAGCTTTCCTCTCTTCTTCGGAAGCTCTCCTGGCTTCTGCTCGCGCATCAAGCTCTGCCGCTTCGGCCTTCTGTGCGTTCTCGCTGGCTAAGATGGCCTTATCGTTTGCGTTTTTTTCAGCCGCAGCCAATTCTTTTTGTTTAATTTCCAAAGCTAGAGCCTTCGCTTCGGCTTTGCCGCGTTCCTTATCGGCAATGATCGTTTGTTCTTCTGCCTTACCTCTCTGTTCGTTAGCTTCCAGCAATGCAACCGCCAGTTGTTCTTTCGATTCGTTCGCTCGGACTCTCTGATTGTTTGCGAAAACCAGAGCCGCCAGAGACAAAAGAAAAGCCAGCGCGAAAATCATCGCCGTTCGCCGCGTGCGTTTGATCTCTTTTCTGCGCTGCGCTTCGCGGTCGCGCGCTTCACGGTCGCGGGCCTCGCGGCTCGCGTCCAGAAAATCCATCGCCGTGTTGAACTCCGCGTGATAACGCCGCGCCCATGTTTTGTTCGGTTTGCTCTGCTCGCGCCAATCCAAAGCGAGTTGCAAATCAGGATCGCGATACAACCCTGCTTCGCCTTTCTCGTGCAGCACTGCGGTTTCAGCCAACCGGCGATAGATGCGCGCAGACCGCGCTTCATCCTCAACCCATCCTTTCAACCGCTCCCAGTTGCGAATCAAACTCTCGTGCGAAATGTCTATCAGCGAATCCGAGTCGAGCCGAGTCCCTGCAGGCGGCATCAAAAACGATTTGTCTTCGCGACGAAAGACTTCGATAACCTGAATCACTTCCGCTTCGCTGGCTTCGGTAAAAGCGCAGAGTTCTTTCAGTTCAATCGGGCGGCGAATCTCTCGATTGTCCGCTCCTTTTTCTGTCAGACCTTTGAATATTTTTTCAGCAATCTTCCGGCTTCGCTCGTCGGGCAGTTCGTTAAAGGCTTCGTCGGCGTGAAGAGAAAGCGCCGCGCTCATCCCGCCTATCGCTTCGTAATGCGAGAGGTCTATCGGCTCATCTTCTCGATGGCTTTCTTTCCAGTTGCTCCAGGTTCTCATCAACGCGTGTTGAAGGATCGGCAATTGATCGGGATTGTCTCCCATGTCGTTGAGCAACCGATTGATCAGGCGCGGAGTTATGTCAGCGCCACAGACGGCTATCGGCCCCGTGATGGCTTCGCGGCGTTGCTCGCGTGTCAGGCGCGGGATCAGATATTGCCCTTCGTTGATTGCTTCGGGCAAATCCCAGAACAGCGAGCAATCGCCGAGAAAATCCGAGCGCATAGTTATAACGACATATATCGGAATTTCTTTCTGGTGCGCGGCGGATAACAGCAATTTCACGAACGCGGCAGCATCGTTCTGGTACTGCTCGCTTTCGGCCACCTGCGCAAATCGGAACAACTCTTCGAACTGATCAACTACCACGAGCACGTTTTCATGAGAAGCAATTTTCGACTGGCGAACGGCTTCGACAAGGCCGAGGCTGCCGCGCCGCAAAGTCGCTTCGGTCATTGTCGCTTGCAGGCGCGCATCTTCTTCTGTTCGCTCGCCAAACAGACCCGAATCATTTATTGCGCCAGCCAGGTTGCCTATGGGGTCGTTGCTCGGTCTGAAGAGCGCGATGCGCCAATCCGAACCTGCGCTCGCCATAAATCCGCCGAACAGCGCAGGCAACAACCCTGCGCGCACGAGCGACGATTTGCCGCTGCCGGAAGTCCCTATCACAGCCATAAAACGCGCGGCTGCGAGCTTGCGAAGCAACTGCTCGCTCTGGCCGTCGCGCCCGAAATACAACAGGCTTTCGTTAAACTCGAAGGGTCGCAATCCCGGAAAAGGATTGGAAGGGATTTCAAACTGCGTCATCATATCTGTGTAATCGGTTGTCATCTCTACGCTCCCCTCGCTCGTTGAACTCTTTCGAGAAACGGCTGCAAGCGCTCAGGCGAGAACGCCTCATAATTCTTGATGACCAGCGCATCGTGATCTCTGATGCGCTCTTTGGAATCGGTCGGCGGGCCGGTTATGTAAATGGCTTTCGCGGTCAAGGGCTCTGTGCGGCCATAGCCTGCGACCTTCTGCAACTCGCGCTGTTTCATGCGGAGCCATAATTCGCCCGCTCGCCCGTAATAGATCATCACCGCATCGCACATCATCAGGTTATCTTTATGATCTTGAATTATCTGCGTTTCATCGCCTTCGATTGCGGGCAAGGTCACGTCCAGACCTTTATCGAAAAGATAGTCTTCGATTGGCTTGACCGAATCCATGTCCTGCTTGTCGCAGATCAAATAAACGGACGCCACATCTCCATTGCTTGAAGTCGCAGAAGCGGCTTGCGTCTTTTCGGGCCGTGTCAGCTTTTCTTGAATCACTGTCTTGAGGTCTTCGAGTTTGGTTTCGAGCAGGTCTGTTCCGCGCTGACTGCTGAGTCCGAGTCGAAGCTGGTTGACGAATCTTTGCTGAGGCTCGCCTTGCGGCTGAAGCCCCACGGGCATCCAGATTACGCGCTGCAACCTGTCGCCAGCGATTGCAGCCAGTTCATTCTGCAACTCTATTACCGAACGGCCCTCGCCTTCAGGAATGATGCCGTAATGTTCGCCTATCAAGTGAACAGAGAGTTGGCTGCGGCTGAGGCAATCCGTTACCTCCTGCTTGAATGCCTGCCCGACAAGCGGCAAGCCTTTATCTGGAAGGACGAGGTGGCCGTGCTGCTGTAGTTCGCGTTTGATTTTGTCTCTTTGCTCTGTGAGGTCGGAAGTCGTTTCTGCCAGGTAGATAGTCGCTGCGGAAGTCGAAACGGGTGTCAAAGCGGAAGCGTTTGCAAGCCCTGCGGAATTGCGCAATGTCTCTATCAACTGCTTGATGTCGTAAGCCAGATCGTCGAGCTTCTCCCAGTAGCGGATGTCGCGCGCCGGAACGATTTCCGAACTGAACTCTTTTGCGCGGTTGCGCGCCTGATCGTATTCGTAAAACTCATAGCCGAGCGAGCCTTGCAACACATTGGGATGTTGTTCGTGCGGGATGTGCGTCTTTACGACTTTGAAGATTCTGAGCTTGTCGCCGATTTTAAGCCCTGCTTTCATTTCCGCAAGCCTGCAAAACTCATTCAGTTCTCTCAAACACCACTCGCTTTTGACGTAGCGCGGCGAGATGATCGATACCATAATCGCCGCCTTTGCAATGTGCTGGGTCAGCGTGTCGGCAAACACATCGTTGCCCTGCAATTTGAGGTCGCGCCAGATTCTGGCTTCTTCGCCGAGCAATTGCGCCAGACGGACTCTGAGCCTTTCGTGCAGCGTCTCGACCCATCCCTTCAGCCCCGCATCGAGAGGCTGATTGTCTATGTGCGCATAGCTGATGAAGATGTCGTATTCAAAATTTGCAGTGGAACTCATATCTACCTTAGAAGGCGAAAACATGCATTCTAATGAATGCTTTTGGACTGCCGGGCCTGATCCGGGTCTTCGGCGGCCCGTTTACCGTACTGGTTTTACCGCGAGGTAATGGCGATGTCAATGCCTGTGATGTATTGCACAGTTTGAAAAGTGTACGGCTGATGATTGTCGCGGCCAACGGCTCATATAATAATCGAGTCGCACGAAAAAGAGGCGGTTAACAAGAACATCTTCCCTATGGTATCTTAATTCACAAGGATGCTGATGGGGCGGCCCTTCGAGGCTGATACCTGAAATTCCGGGAGACAACATGAAGAGATTGATTTTGCTGTCAGCGATTCTGTTTTTGGCGTCCATTCCGGCCAAAGCGCAAAGCTCTTATCCGAGCACGGAAATTTTTGGCGGATATTCTTACGCGAGCACCGAGCTTATCACCAGAAGAAACACGAACGGTTTTGGCGCGAGCTTTGCGGGCAACCTGAGCGAGAACTGGGGGTTTGTTGGCGAAATCAGCGGCCACTATGGCAAAGACGTATTTAATTTTCCCATCATCGGAGATGTGGAAGTGAAGTTCAACAAGTACCTTTTCTTAGGCGGCCCGCGCTATTCCAAGCGCGGCAATGCTGCTACAGGTTTTGCGCATGTGCTGGTCGGCGGAGCCAGACTAAATGTTGAGGGTCAGGATAACGGCAGCGGTTTAGCTGTTGCAGTAGGCGGCGGCGTGGACGTTAATGCGGGCAAGAATTTTGCCATACGCGCCTTTCAAGTAGACTACATACCTGAGCGCAGCCTTGGCCGTTGGACTCAAACCTTCCGCGCGCAATTCGGCATCGTGCTCAAATTCGGCCAGTAATCCGACTACGGAATCAGCGCCGTCGGTTCAGAAAAAAGGGGGAGCGATTTGCTCCTCCTTTTTCATTTTCAAGTGAGATAACTTGACTGCAATGGGCTGTCTGTATAATGCTCTTGAAATTCGCTCGATGGCAGGAGGGCGAATTTCAAGCTGCAAAACACCACTGAATAAATGAGAAGGCCGACAAAATACATAGCTCTTGTGATCATAGTAATATTGGTCACGGGCATATTCCTGCTGCAAGTCGCGGGCAAACC
>DATEKX010000100.1:0-2518 GCA_035277165.1 Blastocatellia bacterium
GGGAAATCGGTTTCAATACCGCAAGCTACTTCTCCGCGTATGCCGCGAGCTTTGACTATACGCGCGATCACTACATCTTCCGCTTGCGCCCGGTTGTCGCTTGCTTCGGCCACCTATTCCAGAATCTCAAGCACGAATCGCTTCTTCAATTTCATGCCGGCTGCCCGCAGCAAAGTGCGCATCGCGCGAGCGGTGCGCCCCTGCTTGCCGATTATCTTGCCGAGGTCTTGCGGAGCGACTCTTAGTTCGAGCACTACAGTAGCCTCTCCGTCAATCTCTTTAACCGCTACCTCGTCAGGAAAATCCACGAGAGCCTTCGCTATGGCTTCGATGACTTCCTTCAATGAACCTTCGTTCATACGCCACCTCCTTCAGAACATTGAGAAGGAAGGAAGGACGCGCGGCGCGGCCAATTCAATTCCTCGCCTGCCAATCAAACACAGGGCTACTACGCGCTAGCTTCGGCGCTCGCAGGTTCGGCCTTGCGTTTTATAAGGCTGCGCACAGTATCGCTCGGCTGCGCTCCGCGTTCTATCCAGTAATTGATCCGCTCGCGATTGATTTTAATATCAGCCGGATTGCGGCAAGGGTTATAATAACCGACCGATTCGACAAAGCGACCATCGCGCTTTGACCGCTTCTCGGTAACAATAATTCTGTAAAAGGGCTTTTTCTTCGCGCCCATTCTAGTTAACCTGATCGAAAGCAAAATGCACCTCCATGCTTGCTGAAACCAACCGACTCTCAATTGATTTCGATACTGATAAATAAGACCGAAAGACTGAAAACGTTATTTAGTGAACTGATCTTGAATCCCATTCCCTGAATTTGAATAGGGATATTATACCTGAAAACCAGCCTCACCGTTTCTTTTTCTTTTTCTTCCTCTTCGTTGCCTTGCGGCGATTGCCTGAGCCAAAACCCGGCAGGCCGCCGCCCACAAGTCCCCCTGCGAGCTTGCCGCCAAGCCCGCCCATCATTCCGCCGAGTCCGCCCGATGTCATCATGCGCATCATCTTGCGCATTTCCGTGTATTCGTTAATCATCTGATTCACGTCCTGCACGCTTGTGCCGCTGCCGCGCGCGATGCGTTTGCGGCGTGATGCGTTGAGCAGCGCGTGGTTGCGGCGCTCTTCGGGCGTCATCGAATTGATGATTGCTTCCGTAAGCTTCAACTTCTGCTCCATCTCAGCCGTTTGCTCGGGCGTCATGCGCATTCCGCCAAGAAGCCCCGTGGGCAGCATATCCAGAAGTTTATCAAGCGACCCCATTCGCTTCATCTGCCGAAGCTGATCGCGGAAATCTTCGAGCGAAAACTTATCGCGCGCGAGTTTTTCCTGTAACTCAAGCGCTTTCTCTTCATCAACCTCGGCCTGAACCTTTTCAATCAGCGACAGCACATCGCCCATGCCAAGGATGCGCTGCGCGATTCGATCAGGATAGAATTGTTCTATCGCGTCGTATTTTTCGCCGACGCCGACGAACTTGATAGGCTGGCCCGTAACTTCTTTGATCGAGAGTGCAGCGCCGCCGCGCGTGTCGCCTTCCATCTTCGTCAGTACCACGCCAGTTAGACCGACTTGCTCGTGAAACTGTTGAGCGGAGCGCACGGCGTCCTGCCCTGTCATGGCGTCAGCGATGAAGAGAGTCTCGATGGGCGCGGTTTCCTGCTTGATCTGCTTGAGTTCCACCATCAACTCTTCATCAACATGCAGTCGGCCCGCAGTGTCAACTAACAGCGTATCGTACCCCGTAAGCTGGCATTCGCGTAGAGCCTGACGGCATAATTCGACAGGATCGTTGATGTCCGGCGCTTCAAAAACAGACTGCCCGATTGCTTTCGCGATGATCGAAAGCTGCTGGCGCGCAGCGGGGCGATAAACGTCAACCGACAGCAAGAGCGGTCGGCGTTTTTGAGTTTCGGCGAGAAGCTTGGCGAGTTTGCCTGTGGTCGTAGTCTTGCCCGAGCCTTGAAGCCCGACGATCATCACAACATTCGGGATGCGCTTGGTAAAAAGGAGTTGAGTCGAAGTGCCGCCAAGCATCTCGACCATCTCGTCATAGACTACTTTAACCACTTGCTGAGCTGGTGACAGCGACCCCATCACCTCTTGTCCTAAAGCCTTCTCTTTCACACGATCAATGAAGGTTTTGACAACCTTGAAGTTCACATCGGCTTCAAGCAAGGCTATGCGAATCTCGCGCATTGCTGCTTCGATGTGAGCTTCGCTCAAGCGACCCTGCCCTCGCAGGTCCTTGAGTACTTTTCTCAGCTTGTCTGAAAGTGCCTCGAACATGATTTGCTACCAGCCTAAAGACAGAAACTAATAAGGTATATGCCGTAAAGCAATATGTCAAGCTTGATGAAATGCGGGTCCAGGGCGAGCGCATCTTAACCGTTGAGTACCTTCAACAGATAACGTTCATCCCAGCCAGCATTCTTGCGCTTCGATTTGATTCCGACCTTTATTGACTTATCTTGCTTCAGTAAATTCAAGGCAATATGCCTTAGCGTTGC
>DATEKX010000101.1:0-3904 GCA_035277165.1 Blastocatellia bacterium
CATATCTGACGATATGGGCTACAGTCTGACACCCGCTTCGCGGGTTGATTTCCCGCATTTCAATACACGCTCTAAGATCGCAACTCTGCCGCGATGACTTTCGCAGTTTCGCGCGCGAGTTCGATTTGATCAGGCCGGAAAGAGATAGCTCCGACGACTGCGTGGCCGCCGCCATCATATCGCTCGCATATCGAAGCCAGGTTATGGCGGCGCGGCGTCGGGCTCCAGGGATTGAACCCAACTGATACTTTCGAGCGCGAAGCCGAAAGGCTCACGCCGACCGAATAGACACATTCAGGAAACAGGTAATAGGGAATGAATTTGCTATAGCCTTCGGCATCTTCGCGGCTCAGATCAAAGTAAACGACTCCGCGTTCGCACTCTGCGGCTTTGGTGATAAGGTCGATGGTCTTAACGTGGCGCTCGTAAAGCGGACGGAATGCGGCATCAATTGCAGGGTCGGCTATCAGGTCTTGAAGCGAGCGCGACTGCATGCCTTGAATAATCTTTCCCATCACGTTTTTATCGCGGCTCGCTTCGATCACAAGCATCAGTTTGAGCGCGGGAGCATTCAATTCGACGGCGGTCTTTGCCGTGTCGTACTGCGCGCCATCAATTATGTCCGCCCAGTGAATCAGTTCCGCCAGGTCTTCGGGCGCAAAGCCGTACTTTCGAGCGACCGTATCCGCGATGAACTTTGTGCACGACTTATAATCCGGGTCGTAGAACTTCGTAGGCCATGTCCCGGTGCGATATTGTGTTTCGTCTTCCGGCGAAAGGAAAGCGCTCTGGTGATGATCGAACCACCATGTAAGACGCGGCGACGGGCTGTACTTGAAATCCACTATCACGTTCTGGTCGCCGTCAAATAATTCTTCTTCGATTAGTTTCTGATTAGGCTTGTGGGCCAGTCCCGTGTATCTGATCTCAGCCTCTCGCATTATCTTTTCCTTGAAGAAGCGAGAGAACACGGCGGCTGAAGCGAATCCGTCAAAGCAATGATCGTGGTGTAGTATCCTGAGTTTCATCCGATGAGAGCGTGGCTCTTTTTACCCTTTCTTGTTAGCCATTCAATTTACCATCCCCGCGGCTCAATCGTGAAGCCTGTTTGGATGTATCGCAGGAGATGCCGGAATAATGAAAAGGCTTACCTTGACAACTATTTGTTTCATTCGATAACCTCGCTTGTTACTCTTGTGATGGTTTTCGCAAGCATGAAACGTGCGCAATTCATAATAATAGATTGGAGGCTCAAGGATGGGAATCAAAGTTGGTATTAACGGGTTCGGTCGCATCGGAAGAAACATTTTTCGCGCGGCAATGGGGAGCAAAGATTTCGATTTCGTCGCGGTCAATGACATAACCGATACGAAGACGCTCGCACACTTGCTCAAATACGATTCGGTGCTCGGCAATCTCGCAGCCGACATCAAAGCCACTGAAAACAGCATCACTGTTGACGGTGACGAGTTCCGCGTTTTTTCCGAGCGCGATCCCGGCAAGATTGATTGGGCCTCGGTCGGCGCTGAAATCATAGTCGAATCAACGGGCCTGTTCACCAAACGCGCGGACGCTGCAAAACATCTGCACGACACGGTCAAAAAAGTTATCATCTCGGCTCCTGCCACAAACGAAGACGTGACGATTGTTTTAGGCGTAAACGAAGCGAGCTACAATCCGAAAGAGCATCATGTCATCTCGAACGCCTCCTGCACGACGAACTGCCTTGCTCCGATTGCGAAGGTTCTTCACGACAACTTCACAATCAAGAGAGGCTTGATGAACACGATTCACTCATACACGAATGACCAGCAGTTGTTGGACCTGCCGCACAAAGACCTTCGTCGCGCGCGCGCGGCTGCGCTTTCGATCATTCCCACTACAACGGGCGCGGCAAAGGCGATAGGGCTGGTCTTGCCGGAACTCAAAGGAAAACTCGACGGCATATCGCTCCGCGTGCCTACGCCGAACGTTTCGGTTGTTGACCTTGTTGCCGAAGTCGAAAAGCCTACGTCCAAAGAGGAAGTGAACGCCGCGATGAAGAAAGCCGCGGACGGCCCGATGCGCGGCATCCTTCAATATTCGGAAGAGCCGCTCGTCTCGGTTGACTTCCGCAAGAACGCGCACTCATCCATACTCGACGCGCCGTACACGAGCGTGCTCGAAGGCAGCATGGTCAAGCTGCTCTCGTGGTATGACAACGAGTGGGGCTACTCTTCCCGCGTAGTAGACCTCATTCGCTACGTCGTGGAGCAAGGACTCTAGCTACAGCGAAGCTTTCGGCGCTCGCCATTACTTTTATGAAACTTTCAATCACAGACTTAGACCTCAAAGGCAAGCGCGTGTTCATGCGCGTTGACTTCAACGTTCCGCTCGACGAAAACGGCAACGTCACGGACGATAATCGAATACGCGCGGCGCTTCCAAGTATCGGGTACGCGCTCGATCACGGCGCGCGACTGATACTCGCGTCGCATCTGGGCAGGCCCAAAGGCAAGCCTGATATGAAGTATTCGCTTGCGCCAGCAGTCAAACGGCTCTCCGAGTTGCTTGGAAAAGAAGTGCCGCTCGCGCCCGATAGTCGAGGCGATGAAGTGCGCGCGATGGTTGACAAGCTTGAGCCGGGCAGCGCGTTGATGCTTGAAAACGTTCGCTTTCATGAAGGCGAAGAGAAGAACGACCCGGAGTATGCGAAGCAGCTTGCAAGCCTCGCAGACCTCTACGTCAACGATGCGTTCGGTGCTGCGCATCGCGCTCACGCATCGACGGAAGGCATCACGCATTACATTGAAAAATCTGCCGCAGGTTTTTTGATGGAAAAAGAACTGCGCTATCTGGGCAAGGCGCTCGAAAGCCCTGACCGCCCGTTCGTGGTGATACTGGGCGGCGCAAAAGTGTCGGACAAGATTGCCGTGATCGAAAATCTCTCGAAGTCCGCAGATGCGATCCTGATCGGCGGCGCGATGGCCTATACATTCTTAAAATCTCAAGGCGTGGAAACAGGTCGCTCGCTCGTCGAAAATGACAGGCTCGAACTCGCGCGCGAATTGCTTGCGCGAGCCAACGACCTCTTTCTTCCATCGGATAATGCAGTCGTTGACAAGAGCGCGTGGGATAGTGATCCGCAATCCGTAAAGCCGCGTGTCTGCCCTGTGACAGAGATCAAGCCGGAAGAAGCAGGACTCGATATCGGGCCTGATGCGGTCAGAGAATTTTCGGAAAAAATTGCGAGCGCGAAGACGATTGTTTGGAACGGGCCTATGGGCATGTTCGAGCATCCGCCGTTCGATCAAGGCACGCGCGCAATCGCTCAGGCTGTTGCGTCGGCAGATGCGACCACGATTGTCGGAGGAGGCGATTCGGTCGCTGCGATCACGGAAGCGGGAATAGCTGACCGCATAACGCATGTCTCGACCGGCGGTGGCGCATCGCTTGAATTTCTGGCGGGTGACACGCTGCCGGGCGTAGCTGCCTTGACTGACAAATAACCAATACAAGGCGCATTAGAATTGGAGAATCAAATGAAGTTGGTTTGTGCTTTCTTAGTTTTTGTAATGAGTATTGGCGTAATCGCGTGCGGGCCGCGCAAGCCCGCTTATAGCGACATACCTTCCAATCAGGCTGCTGGAAATCAGAATAAAAATAGCAACGAGCAACCTAGTGTGCTTGCCAACGCTCCCGGCAGCGAAAGCCAACCGGCGGGCGGTCAGGCGCAGCCTCAGCCATCTCAGCCTGAGAAGTTCAGAGTGCCTCCTTTCCTCGATCAAACTACGGGCCAGGTCAAAGACCTTCCAAGTTATCCGCAATCTAACCGCGTCAACATGCAATATGGCCCTATTCAAGGACAGGACACGTTGGCAATGACGCTTGAAACGGGCGACACAATGGAGAAGATAGTGGCGTT
>DATEKX010000102.1:0-4132 GCA_035277165.1 Blastocatellia bacterium
CCTCGCGCGGCTCCACGAAAATCGGCTTAATGGGCAGAGATACCGAAGACGCAGAGTCACGCGAGGTGCCTCCGCGCATGCCCCTTTCGGGGATGCGCGGCGACGAAGCGAATTGCTCGACAGTCGGGGGCGTTGTAAACCGTTCTGCAATTCGCTCAGTAACAAACGCTTCACTCAGAGCAAAGCTGTTGTCGAAATCAACTGGGGAGGTTTGATTGTCATTCTCGAAATCAAATTGCGGAGCGCTTGATAAATCTGTTTGCGCTTGCGGCGTTGCGCTTTCGGTTTCGGCATTCGAGTAACGGGTAGGGCGGCCTATCGGACGCTGGCGATCCGTCAATTGGTCTGCTTTTACCAGTGCGTTGTAGACTCTTCCCATAACTCACAAAACCTTGCGCGGCTATGCCTGCCGCGTCACGCGCACGCGCGAGAAAAATTTCAACTGATCTTCCGAATCGTTTCTATGTTGAGATTGAATAACGAACTTCGATTTGTCGTCGGAGGCTGCGACAGATTTGTCCGCAGGGTCCGGGCGAATGTAGCGCACATTCGGCGCGGGCTGCGCTTCGGTCGAACTGGTCGCAGAGCCGTAAGGCGTGAGCACATTCCGCTCGATGACCGATTCGGCAACCGTAGGCTGAGAGACTATCTCGATAGAATCGAGATCGAGTTCTTCAACAACATCCTTGATGATCGAAGCAGTGATGTGCGGGCTGTTCTGGCCGAAGCCTGTAAGCAACGCGTTGTCACAAATGTTGTTTATGATTCGCGGAATGCCGCCCGAAAAACGATGCACGGTTTGAAGCGCGTCCGGCTCGAACAGGTTTTCGTCGCGCGCACCTGCTATGCGCATTCGCCAGCGAATGTATTCGGCAGTCTCTCTCTCGTTCAACATCTTGACCGAGCATTTGAGGCTGACGCGTTGTTTGAGTTGGCGGAGTTCCTGTTGCGCCAGCAGGTCGTGAAGTTCCGGCTGGCCGCACAGAATGATCTGCAACAGCTTGTCGCGATTCGTCTCGAAGTTCGACAGCAATCGAATCTCTTCGAGCAGGTGTTTGGGCAGCAGGTGCGCTTCGTCAACTACGAGCACAGTGCGAAGCCCTTGCGCGTGGCGCGACATCAGGACGTAGCCGAGCATTCTGAGCATCGTGGCTTTCGATTGTTGAGGCTTCAAGCGAAACTCGCCCGCCAACAGATCGAAGAATTCGCTGGTCGAAAGCAGAGGATTGAAGATATAAGCTGCCAGGACTGAGCGGTCGAGCGACTGAAGCATTGAGCGCAGTATGGTAGTCTTTCCTGTTCCAACCTCTCCTGTAACGACTACGATTCCTTTGCCGTTTTCAATGCCGTACTGGAGATTGGCGAAGACTTCCAACAGGCTCTCGGTTCGAAACAGATACTTTGGGTCGGGTGCCAGGCTGAAAGGTATGTCGCGCAGTCCGTAGAATTGCTGATACATGAGCTTTTCTCAATTCCTCTCACCTGATTTAAATGACGAATGGGCCGAAGTTTCTAGATTTTACCGATGAAGGTGAAGATGTTGGTGATGATAAAAATCTCTGCGAGCGCGAATGTTGCTACTGCCGCGACAACCGCGCCGATGGCTAATCGCAGTTTCGCCCGTCGCGCGGCGCTTTTGCGTTCGTCTGCGGTCACGGTTTTGGGGATTGCGGCAAGCAGCGGCAGGCGTGTGTAAAAATCAACATCCTTCGCATCTTGAAGCGAAGCAAAGCGGCGCGAATCTGCTGCGAACGCGAAACAGGCTCCCAGAGCCAGTCCCAGGGTCGCCGCCACAAGCGTAAACAGCAAGCGATCAGGCCAAACGGGACGGGCGGGCAAGCTCGCTTCGTCAAGCAGGCGAAATTGTTGAGGCTTTGTGCCACCGTCCGTCGCGCGCCGGGGCTCGGCATCGTTGAGCCTCGCTGTCACTTCTTCGTAATTCCGCTTGAGCGCGAAATACTGTTCGGCGAGCCGAGTCGAAGCCACAGGACGCGGCGCGGCAGCGACAGTCGTGGGCGGGGGCGGTTGAACGGGGGCGGCTGACGAACGACGCGCCATCTCGCGGTTGTTGATTTCAAGTTCGAGTTTGAACCGGTTGCGCTCGGATTCGAGCGACATCAACTCGCGCGCTTCGGGCGATTGGCTGATTTGATTTGCGTCTTGCTGCTTTAGCTCTTCAATCTGGCGATTGATTGCAGCGATCTGATCAATGATTGCCGTGACGCGCGGATGCTTGTCGGTCAACTCCTGGCGATTGATGAGCGTGTCACGCTGGCCTTGAAGCTCTGTACGTTTGGCGATTAAGACGGCGTAAGTCGGATTGTCGCGCAACGTTGAATTCTTTTTCTGCTGCTCGACTATCTGCCGCTGAGAGGCGATGCGGCCTTCGATATCGGCCATCTGCTGTTGAATCAGATACTGGCGATCCTTGAGGCTTTCAATAGTCATCTGTTGCGCGCGAAGCGCTTCGGCAGAAGGCTGCGCGCTTCGTGATGTTTGAACTGCGGCGGGAGCCGGTGCAGAGTCTTTGAGTGTGATAAGCCACGGCGCTTTTTCTTCAAGCTCGCGCAAGCTGGCGGACAGATCAACGGCTTGCTGCCGCAGTTTGTCTGCTTCAATCGATGTTGAGGGCGCAGGCTTTGAGCTATCGGCTACAAGCTCGGAGGCTATCGTCGCGGCGATTTTTTGCGCTGCCTGCGGGTCGCTCGCGCGATACGAGACTTGAAACTGATTATCCCGATCAGCAATTTCGGTCACGCGAATTCGAGCGCGCATCTGCGTAATCAGATCGTCCGTGCGAGCGCCTTGTTCAATCGCTTCTTTGAAGAGGCCGGATTTCGTGATTATGCTTTCGAGCCGTGTGCGGTTTGTGACCTGTTGCTCGGTGGCGGCGAGTCGTCGCGCAGGATCAATCGCAGAGTCGTTTGCCTGCGATTCGACGGCTACGGAGACGGAGGATTCGTAAACGCTCGGCAGTCGTTTGACAGCGATAAAAGCAGCAGCGCCGAATACGATGGCAGTAGCGATAATGACAAACTTGTGGCGGCGCGCGGCGCTAAAATAATCTGCAAGGGTGCGGGGCCTGAGCGAATTCATTTCCCTTCTCTCCGGCTCCATTGATTCGAGCCGATTTCGTCAGTGACTTTTATCAACCGATATAGCGAAATAAAGAATTGCGCCAATATTCCAGGAGCGATTCTGTCTCAAAATGATCAGGCGTGAAGGCCGATTGATGAACGTAAATAAGGACTCAATAAGCGGAAAATTAAAACTGTTGACATTGCAAAATCGGTATTTTATAACCTCCCACGAAGCTACAATTTCGTCAGGCTGCGTTGCTGTCCAATTTACAAGCAAGCCGGGCGGTCTTAATAGTCGTCCTGCTCTCGCCAATCAATGGCCTCCCTGCCCCTAGATGACAATATAGTTGCCTAATCGTGAGAGCGGCTTGTTTCACAATCTGCGATCACCGACTGGCGAGACAGAAAAGGAATTCTTTTATGTTAGCTCAAGGGTCTTACGCATCCGTCCACATCGAACCGCCTACGCCTGTAGGAAATGAGAGGCTCTACAGTCTCGCGGCTGCGCTGGACGAGATAAGCGAGGGCGCGATTTTTCTTAATTCAGAAGGGCAATTGATTTGGCATAATCGGGCATTTGATAAATTGCTGGTTGAAAACCGTGAAGGACACATGCTGGTAGCTGCAGTTATCGAGTCCGCCGCAGACTTTTATCACGAATTGAATGAGACGCGCGGCGCGAGTCACACAGGCGAAGAAGCTATGGTGCGCGACGTGTCTGTAGGTCGCATAGAACACGAGGTTTATTGCACACTGATGCCGGAAGGAATGTTGAGCCAGGAGAGTTATGTTTTGTGTCTGGTAAAGCGCTCGGCCTCACGATGGTCAAGCTACGAAGAGCACCTGCGACAGACTTGGGGGCTTACGGAGCGCGAGGCGCAAGTAGCGGTCGAATGTCTCAGAGGCAACAAGAATCTGGAGATCGCAGAGCGATTGAGAATAAGCGTCGAAACAGTCAATAAACACCTGGATAAGGTTTATCAAAAAGCCAATGTTCGCGGGCGCGCAGAGCTTGCATCACGCTTGCTCGATAGCGGGCTGTGAAACAGACG
>DATEKX010000103.1:0-4722 GCA_035277165.1 Blastocatellia bacterium
TTGTTGAACCGACTCCTATCGCGTCAGAAGTTTCAACCTCCACTGTCACTTCCTGTCGGCTAACCAAAGCAACCGCAAAAGCGCCCGCGCTCGCGCACAATACCGAGATGCTCGAAGGCGCGACGCGAGCGATTTCCCGCGATGCGAGCGAAGCCGTAACACAGACCTCAGCCGCGCCGGTCGCCGAAGAAGAGAACACGCTCATACTTGATCAGCAGGCGACCGTAGCCGAGCCAGATGAATCGGCTACGCAACTGCTGCCGCCGCCGGAAGAGACTGAAACCGAGACGCTTGCGTTGCCTCCTACACCCGCTGAAAATCGGATTACTAATGAAACACGTCGCAACACGAATGAAGCGAGTCGCGCGCAGGCCACGGCATCGGATGATGGATTGACTCGGGTAGGCTCGATACTCGGCACGCCGCTTTATATGTCGCCGGAGCAATGTCGCGGTGAACAACTGGATGCGCGTTCGGACATCTACAGTCTCGGCGTTATTGCTTACCAGATGCTCACAGGCGAGCCGCCCTTCAAAGGCGACCTGCACGAAGTGATGCGCCAGCATACGGAAGCGCCGCCGCCGCCGATCAGAGAGAAACGCAAAAAGGTTCCAAGACGCATGGCGCAAATCGTGATGTCGGCTCTTGCCAAAAACTTAGACGAGCGACCTGCGAGCGCCGCGACTTTTGCAAGCGCCTTTCGCGCAAGCTCAGAAGGCACAGGCAAGCTGCTCAGACGCGCCCTTGCGCTATACAGCGAGCACTTCCCGCTCTTTTTTCGTCTGGGCATCATGGCCTATATGCCGGTCTTTTTAATCTCAGGAATTTTTCTATTAAAAGATTCATTGCCAAACCTCGCACCATCTGGAGTGGTGATGAAAATAATCGTGACCTTGCTTGGCATAGGGCTGTTTTTCGCCAACTTCTTAGCAAGCGTCGTGATTACGGGCGTGACAATATGGTTTGTGGTTCAGTTGTACGCCGCGCCGCTCAGGCCGCTGCGGCTGAGGGCCGCGTTGCGCTCGTTGAAGAAACGGCTCAAGCCGTTCGCGCTGACGACGATGAGAGTAGTAGTGTTCTCGATACTATTACTTCCGCTGCTTATCGTTCCGGGCGCGATCTACTTTATCAACGCATCGCTGACGGCCCCTGTGGTGATAATAGAAAACTTAAAAGGGCGAGCGGCGGTGCGACGTTCAAAGGCTCTGGTAAAGCACGCGCGGCTTACCGTGATTGCGATTCTGGTGCTGCAATGGGCGATTCCCGCTCTTATGAGTTCGATAGTGATTAGGGCATTGGGAATGAATCCTAAAACAGAGACTGGCGTAGGATTCTCGCTAAGATTCGGCGAATGGATAGGTACGCTGCTCAACGTCATTTTCATTCCGCTGGTGGCTATGTTGACTGCATTGCTGTATTTGAAAGTTCGCCAGCTCAGCGGCGAACGCCTCAAAGACATGCTCGATCAATTCGAGCAGGAAGAAGTGCCGCGAAGCAACTGGCAGAAGCGAATGCGAGAACGGCTCAGCTCGTCATCGCATTCGACGCGCTCGGCTTAATAATGAAAGCGGAGAGACAATAACTTGACATCATCCCGCGAGCCATTCGACCAATCACCACCCAACACTGTTGATAAAGAAGACGAGCAGCCGCAGCTTGCGCGGCGTATCGGGCTTTTCGATGCGACGATGATTGTGATGGGCGGAATCATCGGATCGGGCATCTTCATCAATTCTTACGTAGTCGCTCGCCAGCTTTCTTCGCCGCTGCTGGTTTTGGGCGCGTGGGCTGCGGGCGGACTGATTGCACTGGCAGGCGCGTTCATCTATGCAGAGCTTTCCGCGCTGCGCCCGCAAGTCGGCGGGCAATACGCTTACATACGCGAGGCGTTTCATCCGATGCCTGCGTTTTTATACGGCTGGACTTTGCTGCTGGTCACGCAGACGGGCGGGATGGCTGCGGTCGCAGTCACGTTCGCAAAATACTTTATCGAGCTTGCGGGCCTGCCCAATTCGGATTGGACGAGCGCAGTCGTAGCAAGCATCGTGCTTGTGCTGCTCACATTAATCAACTGTCTGGGCGTGCGCGCAGGTTCGAGCGTGCAAAGCGCGCTGATGGTGTTGAAGATCGTAGCCATCGTTGTGCTGATCGCGTGCGGGCTGTTGATCGCAGGCCACGTCAGCGGGTCGTCAATCGTCAATCGAGCGGGCGATTGGCAGCCGTCACCTGAATACTTGTCGCCGACCAGCAATTGGCAATTGATAACCGCATTCGGCGCGGCGCTCGTGCCTGTGCTGTTCGCGTATGGGGGATGGCAAACATCCTGTTTCGTCGCAGGCGAAGTGCGCGAGCCGCGAAAGAATTTGCCGCGCGGTTTGTTGATCGGAGTGATGAGCGTGATCGCGATTTACCTGACGGTCAACTACGTTTACACGAGCGTGCTCGGCGTCGAAGGTCTCGCGCAAACGAAGACGCCCGCAACAGAAGTGATGGGGCTGGCGCTCGGCGAAAAGGGCAAAGCGATAATCGCGATTGGAATAACTATTTCGACGCTCGGTTTTTTGAGTCAAGGCATACTGACAGCGCCGCGCGTTTATTTCGCGATGGCCGATGATGGCCTGTTTTTCAAAAGCGTCGCGTGGCTTCACCCGTCTACGCGCGTGCCCGTGGTAGCGATATGTTTGCAAGGCGCGCTTGCAATCGTTATTGCGCTGTCGGGCCGTTACGAGCAGATACTCAATTACGTCGTGTCGGTTGATTCGATATTCTTCGGATTGACTGCGGCTTGCATATTCGTGCTTCGTCGCAGAGCGAAGAATTCCGGCGAAACAACATTTCGAGTGCCGGGCCATCCTGTAACGACGCTTCTGTTCATAATCGTGGAGTGGTTGGTCGGGTTAAACACGATCTACAAATATCCCGAAAACAGCGCGGTTGGATTGCTGATACTGCTGATGGGGATTCCTGTCTATTTTTTCTGGCGACAAACAGGCAAACGATGAGCGATAAACAAAAAGTCACAAGCTCCGATTACATGCTGTGGGCAAAGACGCGCTCAGGCGCGCGGTTCACTTTGGCCACGAGCGGGCTAATTAACTACCCGTTGAACGAGCTTCCCGTAACGCTCGAAGACATGGAGTTGAGCGGGCCAAGCTTGTACGGGTACGAACCATTGCAACAGGCGCTCGCTCGAAAGTGCGAGGTTGATCCTGAATGCGTCGTGCACGCGACAGGGACTTCGATGGCGAATCACCTTGCGATGGCCGCAATCCTTGAACAGGGCGATGAAGTAGTGATCGAGCAGCCTGCCTATGATCTGTTAATTGCGGTGGCGCGTTATCTCGGAGCAAACGTCAAGCGATTTACAAGAACGTTTGAAGAAGACTTTCGCATAAACGTTCGAGAATTAGAGAGAGTAGTATCTTCGCGCACGCGGCTCATCGTCATTACCAACCTGCATAATCCGACCGGAGCATTAACGGACAGCGACACGCTCAGGGAAATAGGCGAGATTGCGCGAAGCTGTGGCGCGCGGGTGCTGGTTGATGAAGTCTACCTCGAAACGATGTTCGACCATGCGCGCCCTTATGCTTTTCATCTCGGAAAAGAGTTCGTCACCACGAGCAGCCTGACAAAAGCATATGGCTTGAGCGGCTTGAGATGCGGATGGGCGCTGGCCGAAGCTTCGCTTGCGAAAAAGATGTGGCGATTGAACGATCTGTTTGGCGTGGTACCTGCTCATCCAGCCGAGCGATTGAGCGTCATCGCGCTTGCGAACCTTGAACGAATCGCCCGGCGCGCGAAAGCTTTGCTCGAAACGAATCGCCCTTTGCTCAATCGCTTTCTCGACTCGCGCGACGATATTGAAGCAGTGCGACCTCAATTCGGCACAGTCACATCCCCTCGGCTCAAGCGCGGCAGTGTTGACGCGCTCTGCACGCTGCTGCGCGAAAAATATGAAACGACCGTTGCGCCCGGCCATTTCTTCGATATGCCGGAGCACTTTCGCATTGGAATTGGTTGCGATTCAGAGATGCTCGCGGCAGGGCTTGAGCGGTTGGGCGAGGCGCTCAATGAAATGATGTAGCGCACAGGAAAGCAAAAATGGAATTAAGAACCAAGTTGATTTTGTCAATCATAGCAGGCGTGATGCTGTTGCCTTTTCTGGGTTTCAAATACCAGCAACAAAAAGAGCGCGAGTATGTAATAGGACAGGAGAGAGCCGACGCTGCTCAGGCAGAGGCTAAGAGAAAGCAAAAAGGAAATACCGGAATATCTCCTATGCCCAAAGAGCGGTATGATTTCTGGCACGGAGATGAGAGCGTGCTCAATCCCGCCAAAGTTCCGCTCGATTCCAAGTTAAAAGAATTATGCAATCGGTTTGCGAAAAATAATCCTCAGATGCGCGCCAGGATTCGATATTCGATTGATATGGAAGAGTTCGACACACTGCTTACTTTCAGCAACCGTGTCGCGGTATTCGCGATTCGAGAGCAGAATGCGGCCTGGATAACAAGCGGGTTGACTGCTATCGCGATGATCGAATATGACAGGATGGATTTTCGTGACATTCTTATAGCGATGAGTCTGCTTTATTATTCAGCGAACAGGATTGGACAGGACGCCGACACAATGTTTCTTAACACGGCTGTTCTTGCCGAACAAAAGGTGGCGGCGCTTCTGCGAGGATATATGAAGCAAAACGCTGAATATAAAAATCTC
>DATEKX010000104.1:0-4952 GCA_035277165.1 Blastocatellia bacterium
CGCAAGGCACAGCTTCCTGGCAAATAAATACGGATGAGCTTATACATCACTGATACTCACCCGCTTGTCTGGTACGCGACGAACCAACATGCCAAACTCACCAGGAAAGTTATTCGCATATTCGATCAAGCCGAGCAAGGGCAAGTGTTGATATACGTGCCCGCGGTAACTTTCTGGGAAATATCCTTCCTTGTTAAAAACGGGCGCATTCGATTAAAGCAACCCTTTGATCAATGGGCCGCCGCTCTCGTAGCGCTGCGAGGATTTGATCTGGCACCTCTTGAACTCGAAGTCATCGCCGAAGCCCATAATCTTACCTTTGATGATCCATTTGATGCTGCGATAGTTGCTACTGCCAAGGTAAAAGACCTGTCACTCATAACAAAAGATGAAATTATTACCGGTTCTGGAATGGTTAATGTGGAATGGTGAATAATAACTTTCCTATCAATAGAAGCCCACGCTATTATCGGGCTTCTGTTGTAGGAATTCTCTAAAGATTCACACAAGCTCTAAACCGATGGCGATATTGAGCGGAAGTTGAAATTCTCTACCTTCATCGGCGGAACTAAATTTATCCCCTGCGGATTGCCAAAGCCGCCGCCCTGCGGTTCAGGCTTGCCCAGCATCGTGATGTTATTGAAGATCGAAATCGCCGAATCGTTGAATCTCATGTTCACGCACGGCATTGTTATCTTTCCTTTCTCGATTAAAAACAATCCGTCGCGCGTGATGCCTGTGTAGCTTACGGTCTGCGGGTCTGTAAAGACTACGTACCAGAAATGAGTTATCAACAATCCTCGCTCGGTCGAACGAATCATCTCTTCGAGCGTCGCCGTGCCGCCTTCCATGCTCAGATAAAACGGCGGCACTGTGGGCTCTACTTTTTTCTGCTCGGCCCAGTAGCGATCATAAAACAGATTCTTAAGCGCTCCCTTCTCAAACCACGCGATGTTGCGCGCAGGAAGTCCGCCTCCGGTCGCCGCGCCGCCCAGTATGCGCGGATTCAAAGGCTCTGTTCTTATCGTTACATTCTCGCCCAGCACTTGCTCGCCTATGCGATTTGTTTTCTTTTCGCGGTTGAACATCGCGCTACGGCCTTCGTCAGCCGCGCGCCCGTTTAAGGACTGCCCGATGTGCCCCAGAAAAGTTATCGCAGCGGCTGGTTCAAGGATGACAGTCCAACGGCCCGGTTCGACCATCTTCGGCTCGCGCGAGCGCACTGCTTTTTCACAAGCTGTTTGCGCAATCCGCTCCATGTCGAACTCTTTCAAATCGCGCACGGCTATTTGATTCGCCCAGCCTGAGCCTGTCGCATCTTTAGTCCTCGCAGTCATCGAATACCCCGCGACTGTGTCGCGTCCGTAATATTCATTGCCCGCCGTGTTCGCGCTGTACGCATATGTATTCGTTGTTGAAAGAAACCCGTAGCCGTTCACGCCGTTCTTTTTGCACACATCGGCGCAGATCTTCAGCAATCGCGCGCGGTCCATCGGCGTAGCGGCGGCAAGCCCCGAGCGCCAAGAATCTATATCGGGATATTTCTGCGGGCCGAGCATAGGCATCTGCTCAGGGTTCGGCGGAGCTATCGAGGCCGCAAACTCGGCGGCTCCGACCGCCGTTTTCAGCGCCGCATCGTCGAGCTTGTTCGTCGTGGCATTACCTTCGCGCTTGCCAATGCGAGCAGTGATCGTCAGTTGATCGTCGTTGCGCGACAGGTTCGCGCTCATCGTGTTATTGGTAAAGCGCGAGCCTGCTGATTCGCCGCCGCCGACATTGATGCTCAACTCTTCGGCTTTGCTCTTCATCGAAACGATTCGCTTGAACAACTGCGAGCATTCATTGCGGGTCATCATAGCGCGCCTCCTCTTGCAACTTGAACCTGGCGAACTCGTATCCACGGGCAGCCGTGCGAAATCGAGTTCGACTGCGCAGGCTCGCCTTTGGAATCTCCTCCTGTGCCGTGCAATGCCCAATGCTCGCGGCCCGACACAGCGTCAACGCTCCTCCAGAAATCCGTGCTCATCGTGTAGTAAGTGACATCCGTGATCATACGGGTCTTCTTGCCGTTTTTGATCTCCCAGAAAGCGTCGCCGCCGAACTGAAAATTCAATCGCTGCTGGTCTATCGAGTAACTGCCACGCCCGTCAATTAAAATCCCGTCCTTCACATCCGCGATCATATCGTCAGGCGTAGGCGACCCGGCAGGCCCCCACCACATATGAACGTTCGGCATTCTCAGGAAAGGATAGTTGTACCAGCCGACCGCCTGCGAACAGCCGCGACTCTCTTTTTCGTTCACAAGATGCGCCGTCTCGCGGTTGGTTTGATAAGCTACAAATTTTCCGTCTTTGACGAGATGCCACTGCTGTGCGGGCACGCCGTCGTCATCAAAAGCTACGGTCGCAAGGCCGCGCGGTATCGTGCGATCCGCGACAAAGTTGCAGAGCTTCGATGCCCACTGCTCCTTGCCGAGCTTGTCGAGCGTCACCCAGCTTGTGCCTGCATAATTCGCTTCGTAGCCGACAACGCGATCAAGCTCTGTAGCGTGCGCGATTGATTCGTGAACCGTCAGGTAAAGGTGCGCAGGCGTAAGTATCAGGTCTTTGCGACCGGGCGAGGCTAGCGGTTCTGCATTGCTGTGCTCTACGGCTTCGGCTGCGATGCGAGGTATGGCCTCCATCACACCGGGGTCTTCGACATGCTCGAACCCTATGGACTGAAACGGCCAGTCGAACGTGCGCGATTTGAAACCCGATTTGCCGCGCGCGCCTGCCGAATAGCCTACGTCGCAGCGAATAATTTCCTGCTCGATGTAAGAGCCTTCGGTCGAGGCGAAGTACTGGTAGTAATCTTCAAACTGCATATTGGAACTTGCCAGAAAGACGCCTTTGGTCTTGAGCAACTCGTCGGCGATGCGCACGAGCATGTCCTGCTTTTTCTCTTTTGAAACGTCGAACGGGTTGGTCTTGATCGGCGTCTTGTATTTTTCTGTGTAAGCCTTGACCGGAGCGAGCCGCACATCGCGTTCTTTGACAAGCGCGCCCGCTTTGGCGATTTCGACCGCGAGCGCCGTAATGCGCTGAATTTCTTCTTTAGTGACGCGCGGGCTCGAAGCAAATCCCCACGCGCCATCGGCGATGACGCGCACGCCAAAGCCATAACTGTCTCTCGTGTTGTAACCGAAGATGGGGCCGCGCCCTTGATTGCGACAGTTCAAAAACTCGTTTTTCTCGTTGACGATGCGAATGTCTGCGTACGTAGCGCCGCGCTTTCGAGCAGTATCAAGCGCGAGGTCTGCCAGGTCTTTCATTTTGGCTCCTGATAAGGAATTTGTGAGAAGTAAATGATGAACGATGAACCTGCATATCGCAACCTTTTCGATGATCGTTCGCGCGATTCATTCATTTTTTAAGCTTCACAGAACTGAAAACCGATGTCGCGTCAATATGCAGTCGCCGCACGGATTGCGAATAACCCGGCGACCGATACTCGCTGACGCTGAAAACGCCGTTGCCGACTTGCTGGTCTCGCATTTTGATTTCGCCGAACATAGTCACGCCTGTAATGCGAATGCCCACATCGTCTTGAGCCAGAATATTCAGGCTGCTAAAGATCGAATAAACGTGAATTGTTGTTTCACCCAACGGCAGGTCTTCGGCAGTCAGGTCAACGACTACATCGCCAAAAATGGCCGCGACGTTGTGGCCTTTGAGGTCACGCCTCAGATTAGTAACCTTGGCCGGACGGAACACGCCGAACGTCATTTTGCCTCTGAGAGTCGGCGGATCATTGCTGACTTGCTCGCTATCTGAAAGCGCGGTCGAGACCATGACCAGATTCATTCCGCACGACCTGCAAAACCTGCCGCTATCTGATTGAGCGCCACACTTAGGGCAGTACATTGTTGCCTCCGTTTTGAAAATCGCCACGTTATGCTACTTATAATAACGACGAAGGACAAGTGGCTCGTGAAACTTGTAACTTATCCCTCGTCACCCGTCACTAACTGTTCTATAATTCCACCATCCCAGAGCGAAGGAGGTCGTTTGCAATGAACGGGCGAAGCTTCTTCTCCGCGCTCGTGCTCGTGCTCGCGCTCACAGTCACAACTTTTGCGCAACGCAATATGATTCGTGGCAAAGTCCGCACAGGAAACGGCATCGCAGTCAATAACGCCATAGTCGAATTGAGAGTCAACGGCAGCGGCATGATAGGTCAGACCGTGACACGTAATGACGGCGATTTCGCTTTCAACGGACTTTCGCCGGGCGAATATGAGATAGTCGTTACCTCCTCAGGCTTTGAGCCTGCTGTTCAAATCGAGCACTTCATCGGCACCGATAGAATGAACTCCATGGAGATACTCCAGGTCGAGGTCATCTTAAAACCTCTGCCTGAACCTGTGCTTGCAGCGCCCGGAACTTACTTCGCTCAGGATGTGCCAAAGGTCGCGCGCGCCTCTTACGAGAAAGCGGTTGCTAAACTGCGCGAAGGCAAATCCGAAGAAGGCATCGCATTGCTGCGCGAGGCTGCCGATAGCTTCAATGAATACTTTGACGCTCACATCGCGCTCGCAAGAGAACTGTTTCGCTCAGGCAAAGATAACGAATCGCTCGAAGAGCTTGAGCGCGCGCGCCAGATAAACGACAGACAGGACATTGTATATCACTTGTTCGGGATGGTGATGCTCAAGCAGCAAAAGTTCAAGCTCGCTCAACGAGCTTTCCACGAGGCAACCAGCCTTAACGCCAACAACGCGGTTTCGCATTTCTATCGCGGCTTCGCGTTGATAGAGCTTGGCATACGCGAAAGCGGCGCAGAACGCGAAGCGGATTTCACAGACGCAGAAAAAGAGTTGAACCAGGCTCTTGAGTTGAGCAATAAGCGAATGACGGACGTGTATCGCCAGCGCGCTCGCATACACGAGCGGCGTGGAAACAAAGAGGCCG
>DATEKX010000105.1:0-21186 GCA_035277165.1 Blastocatellia bacterium
TCGAATGAAAGCCGTTGACTTCGCCAACTACGTTGACCCGGTCATTGACCGTGTAGATACCGGCAAGCCCATACAGCAGCACGTCGTTTTGAGTGAAGTTCGCAAGCGGCGCTTCGAGTATTCCAAGCCCGATGTTGCCGAACACATTTAGTTTCTCGTTCGCAAATCGCTTGCCCGCTGTAACCACTCCGTAAAAGTTCGTGGTGTTGGTGCCGATGCCGCGCGTCTGATTCGAGTTTGCCAACTGAACGCCGAAACGGAAGCCGAGCGCAGGAGCGAGTCGCGTTTCGTTGCGCAGTTTCATCTTCATCCATAAAGTGACATCGCCTACGTCGTTCGTGTCGGCGCTGTTTGCGCCAAGCCTCAAAGGGATGGCCGAAGGACCGCGCCCGTCAATCGAAAGAAAATTCTGAACCGTCCATTCCATTTGAAACTCGACGTTCGGCGCAAGCCCGAAACTCAAACGCGTATCCGCCAGCTTTGTAAGATCGCCGCGCAGGCCGGAGAGCGGGAACTTGATGTCTTGAAGAAACTCGAAGCCCGATTCTATGCGAATCACGCCGGGTTTGATTATGTCCACGTCTTCGGTGACAAGAGGTCGTTGCTGGGCTGCTACCGCCAGTGCAGTCAAAAGGATAAAAAAAACGGTTGGTAATAACCTGCTGAAAATCCAGAGTCTGCGTTTTTCTCTGCGCGGCTTCATTTGCGGCGATTCTAGGTCCGAAGCCGCGCGTTTGTCAAATAGCGCGCCACACAACTTGACACTGCCGTTATATCAGATAAAGTTATTGGGTCAAAAATCCCGTGGCAATTGCTGATATATATGGCCGCGCTCGATAAGCAGACAGGGTCGAGCACTCCCCGGTTTATGTCAGGTTGATTTTTACAAGCCTCTGCGCCCCCTGAAGAAATTTTATAGCTCTTGTAAGGAGATTTTGAAGAGGATGAGAGCAATCATATTTAAGACATCATTAGTAGCTTCGCTGCTGTTTGCCATAGCATTGGTCGGAGCATGGCCGACTCGGTCGGACAACAGTTCGCTGAAAACAAGAATTGGCAGCGAAGAACGCCCCGGCAAACGCGGAGGGAAGAAAAGAATGACGCCCTACTCTTACCGCAGTCCGGGCGCGAAGCACAAACTGGTCATTCCAGCCGAAGACCGAGAGCTTCGGCAAGCATTGCACTCATCGCGCGAGCGGAAGTATGGAGCGTACTCGATAATCGAAGTGAGCGATGAAACACTGGACGCGCTTGATCGAAAGACGCTCGAACGAGCCGAGTTGCGTGACGACCTCAACATCGTGATGCTCAGGCGGGGCCAGATAGACACGGCGGGGCCGGAGCCGCGAGTGGGCGAAGACCTGCGCCAACAATCTTCCTCGCCGCGTGCGCTTCATTTAGTCCAGTTGTTCGGCCCGCCGACGACAGAGGCGATGAACGCATTGAAAGCGACAGGCGTCCAGGTCGTTTTATACGTTCCCAACAATGCGTATGTGGTCTGGGCCAGTCAGTCGCAACTCTCTCGCGTGCGCGCGTTGCGCAATCGCGCAGACGTAGTGCAGTGGGACGGCCCGTTTCATCCTGCTTACAAACTGGACTCGCGCATCAAGCTTGATTCAATAGAGCAGATTCCAACGTCAATCGAAATCATTGACACGCCTGCGGCGGCTCAAACTATCGAGTATATTAAATCCGTTTCGCAAAAAGTATTGATGACGGAGTTCAAAGTCGCAGGCACTTTTCATATCAAGGTTCTTGCCGAATCGTTAAGGCTGAAAGAGCTTGCTCGAATGCCCGACGTTTTAGCCATAGGGCCAGCCAGCGAGATGAAGTTGATGGACGAGCGCGCGAGTCAAATCACGGCAGGTCATCTGACGTTCGACAACGCTCAGGCAAGCCACCCCACTTCTCCCGGTTATCTCAGTTTCCTGAACTCTGTCGGGTTCAACTCCGATTTCGATTTCGCGATTGATGTCGGAGACACTGGCTTTGACATAGGATCAGGGGACGCGGCAAAAATGCATTCCGATTTCACGAATGCCTCAGGCCAGTCGCGCGTCGCTTATCTCAACGATTTCACAAACGACTCGAACTCAGTGCTGCACCGGAATGATCCTACAGTTCTTCCGGCTCATGACCCCAACGGTCATGGAACTCTGAACATTTCCATCGCGGCTGGTTTCAACCAGGGAACAGGAAGCGCCTTCACCGATTCGCTGGGGTTTAATTACGGGCTAGGGATAGCGCCTTTTGCGCGAGTGGGCGCATCGAAAATTTTCTCTGACCCTGACGCAAACGGTAATGTCAGTTTTTCAGACGCTCCCTTTGCGGATTTCATTGCGGCGGCTTACAGAGGCGGGGCGAGAATATCGAGCCATAGCTGGGGCACTCCCTGCGACTCAGGATGCAACTTCTATGACGGCTCGACGCTGGTTTTCGACTATCTTGTTCGTGACGCCGACATTGACACTCCGGGCAATGAGAGCATGGTCATTGTATTTGCCGCAGGCAACGACGGAGACACTAACCTCCCCTCCGTCACCATACCGGGAACTGCAAAGAATGTAATCACCGTTGGCGCGAGCGAGAATGTTCGCGGAAGCGCGAGCGAGGGATGCGCAGGCGTGACGCTTGCCAACAATGCGCAGGATGTTGTTCTCTTTTCGGGTTTCGGGCCGACTGATGACGGAAGAGCGAAACCAGATATTGTCGCGCCCGGCACAAACATTCAAGGCGCGGCGACACAAGACAGGTTCTATCTGGCAAATCCTGATATTGGCGTATGCGCCCGCTTCTTCCCTCTGGGGCAGACGCGCTACACATGGTCTGTGGGAACAAGCCATGCGACGCCCGCTGTATCGGGTGGCGCTGCGCTCTCTTACCAGTGGTTGCGCACAAGACTGGGGGCAGATCCAAGCGCCGCGCTTGTCAAAGCGTTCCTGCTCAACTCTACCAGTTATCTTAACGGCACCTTTGCCAGCGGTAATCTTCCGAGCGCGCATCAAGGCTGGGGGCTTTTAGATCTGGGGCGAGCGTTCGAGACGACCGACCGCATCATTTATGATCAGGCCGAATCGCGCACCTTTACAGAGAGCGGCGGAGCGCCTTTCGAGGTAACAGGCATGATAACGGATTCTTCCAAAGAGTTCCGCGTGATGCTTGCTTACACAGATGCGCCGGGCAGTTCTATTACAAACGCGCCTTATGTGAATCAACTCAATCTCGAAGTCGTCGTAGGCGGCGTCGTTTATCAGGGCAACGTCTTCAACGGCCAGTATTCGACAACGGGCGGCCAGCAGGATTTCTTGAACAACACTCAAGGCGTGCGGCTTCCGGCTGGGACCGAAGGGCCATTCGTGATTCGCGTTCGGCCTACGATAATCGCGGGCGACGGCGTGCCTAACTCTGGAGGCAACCTCGATCAGGACTTCGCGCTTGTCGTCACAAACGGCAAAGAGGCGGCAGTCCCCGTGCTCACCGTTGAGAATACGAACGACCTCGCCGCGGGCGTGACGGTTCTTCATTCGAACGGGACGAGCGATGCGTCCGTGCTGCCCGGCGAGGGAGCGAAGATAACCGTGACCGTTACAAATAAATCACAGACAGCGCAGGCGATTATCTCAGGCGCGTCGCTGTCGGTTCCGCAGGGCGGGTCGGACGGCAATTCATCTTTCCATACGATTCAACCCGGCCAAACAGGAAGCAACGATACGCCGTTTCAGTTGATCATACCGGCCAGTTTGCGATGCGGGCAAACGCTGGTTCTTCAACTGGAGCTTTCAACGTTTAGCGGGATTTTCAAACTCCCCGTTCGCGTTCAGGTCGGTCGCCCGATTCTGCCCATCGTAGTAAATACGATTCTTTCAGATGACGTTGACGGCGGGCGAGTGAAATGGAAAAAGAAGAAAGGTTTCGATGCCGCAGAGAATGTCGGGCGAAGCGGCGTGCGATCTTACCACGCTGTTGATCCGGGCAGAGATGACAATGATAACGATCAGCTATCTAAACTGACGATGAAGAAAGCCGTCACCATTCCTGCGAATGCGGGTCATGTGCGATTGTGGTTTTTCCACATCTTCAACTTCGAGCCGGGTTTTGACGGCGGCGTGCTTGAAATATCTGCAGACGGCGGCGACTGGGAAGACCTTGGGTCGCGCATCATCTCTGGCGGGTATGACGGGCAGGTAACAGAAACCACGAATAACCCGCTTGAGAATCGCTTCGCATGGACTTCGCGCGGGAAGGCGGGGGTGTTCAGCCAGGTAGTGATCAACCTTGATGACTTCGCGGGCAAGAAGATCAAGCTGCGCTTCCAGGCAGGTTTCGACGCCGCAACAGGCATACTGGATGGATATACGGGTTGGTTCATAGATGATATTCAAATCACTGCCAACTCGTTCGCGTGCGGATCATCGCAGACAAGCTCAGAGCCGGAAGTCGTAAACTCTCTGTCCGCACCCGTCCGCAAACCGGTTAAGGGTAGACTTAATCAGAGAGTTGAATAAGGCTCTTGTCATATCCTGTAGGGGCGACGCTGCTATGGTCATCCCTACAGGATTACACTTATTTTAATCGTAAGTTGCTGCCGTAACTCTGAACATTCATAACTAGAGACACAGGCGGGCTTTTGTGTTAACATTTGGGACTGAGACAGTATCAAAGCCGGTCAGGCATAAATCGGCGCCCTCGGAAACTGTTGCTCTTCTTAGCTCACAGCCCCTGAAAAAGTTATTTGATTGACGATAGATTTTTATATCAGCCATTGCGCTCAAGCTTGCTTATAGAAGGAAAACTCAGCTAGACTCGGCCCAACAATAAGTGACAGCCAAAACCAACCAATCGTGCGCGCAGGCCGAGCCAGAGGGAGAAAGAGATGGGAAGTAAAATCCTACTCGCTGATGACAGTATTACTATTCAGAAAGTTGTTAACCTGACTTTCGCCGATGAGGGCATCGAAGTCGTCGCCGTCAGCAACGGCGACACGGCGGAGCGACGGCTCGCCGAGGTGAATCCCGACCTTGTGCTCGCAGACATTTTCATGCCCGGTAAGAACGGATACGAGCTTTGCGAACATATAAAGCGAAGCCCGCAATTTTCCAAGGTGCCGGTCGTGCTGCTTATCGGCGCATTCGAGCCGTTTAATGAGGCCGAAGCCCGTCGCGTTCACGCAGATGCGCACCTGACCAAGCCGTTTGAATCGCGCACGCTCGTCGAGACGGTTCGCAAACTCATAAACGTCAGCGGTCAGCCACGCACAGGCCCTATCGCACAGGCTCCGGCGCCAGTTCCCGAAGCGAAACAGGAAGAGCCGCGCCGGTCTTTAACGACGAAAACCATGGAGGCGATTGGCCCTGATGATTTTCCGCCGACAACAGAGGCTCCGATTATCGCGCTGCCGCCAGCAATGAACATGGAGGCATTAAATGATGCCGCGCCGCTCGACCTCGATTACAGTCAGGCAGATGTATCTGTCGGCCTGATAACCGATGCGCAATCTCTTCCTGGCGATTCGGCTTTTAACAGTTCACAGGAGTGGACCAGGCGGACGGACGATCTCTCATTTTCAACTGACTCTGCGCCGTTTCAAAGTTTCGGTCTCAACGATTTGAATATTGAAGCAAGCGAACTGGCCGCGCCGGTTTCGGTTGCTGTCGAAGAACATTCGCCTGACTTTTTGCTCAACCCGCAGGTTGCGGAAACGCCTTTGAGCTTCAGAGACGAGGAAGAGGCGCACATCGATTATGGCAAACCTGAAGGCCGCACCGATTATGAAGTCATTGGCTTTGATGTAGACGCTCGCGACCCGCTTGACGTAGATGCAAGCGGCTTGCAGGTTGAGGAAGAGAGTCAATCTCAATCGGCTCAATCGCACAGCTTCGATACAACGCGGCTCGACATGTCGTTGAGCGCTGCAACAGAAAGCGCTGTCACAGACGACAACACCGTAGATACAAATCCGTTAGAGATGCCTGCGTCTGCCAGCGATGTATCCTTCAGCTTTGGTGAACAGGCAAGCGATACGGGTGATCCTGCATCGTTGCTCGCAGTTGACGAACCGCTCGGGGACGTGCTGATGGATGAATCAGCCCGCGAAAGTTTTCCGCCTCCGCAGTCCGAACAACCGCTCGACCAATCGCTCACAGGTGAACCGTTCAGCATAGAATTCGTGCCGCAGGAAACTGCCGCTGCTCCGCCTGACGAACACCCGGAGACAGTGGCGACCGCGACACCAGACGTTGCGGCTACGATGGGCGAACCCGAACTCGCGCGCGATCAGGTAACTGAGGCTCCGGCGCCAGTCGCGCAGCAAACGATTGCCTCGAATGAATTCGCCGAGGCCGCTTCATTTGAACTGGTGAGCGAGCCTGTAGGAGAGACTGTTCAAACGGAATCGAGAGGCGAGCCTGTTTCCGAAAGTACTGAGCCAGTAGTCGAGCATAACGGCAACGGCTCTGCCGCGCTCAATAACGATTTCGTTGCATACTCGACCTGGCAAAGCGAAGAGACTCAATTCGCGCCGATAGACATCGAAGCCAGGTCGGTTGATGAGTCAGCAACCGCAGATGTTAAAGACGCGGTCAGCGAGACCGAAAGAGGATTCGAGTTCACGCCTGCTCGAAGCGAAACATCACAAACAACCGAAGAGCCTGTCCAGTCAGCCACGCCGGTTTCCGAAGAACCTTTACTGTCAGCGCAAGAGCCGGTGGCGGTTGAAGTCGTTGCGCCGGAAACAACCGGGCAAGCGGTTGCGATTTCGCCTGCTATGATTGATGAAATAGTTCGCCGCGTCGTAGCGCAGATGAGCGATTCGGTCGTGCGCGAGATAGCTTGGGAAGTCGTGCCCGATTGCGTCGAGCGTGTAATCAAAGATATGACGCGACAGGAAATGTTGAAACGCTAACAGACCAATTCAAATATACAAACAGCATCGCAAAAGGGATAGAGAGGTTGACCATAGCCTTTCTATCCCTTTTAATTATGGTCTGGTGAAAGGCAATATTTTTTTATGATCGATATTCCGAAGGCATACGAGCCACACAGCGTAGAGAAGCGGTGGTATCCAATCTGGGAGTCGCGCGGGTACTTCAAACCGAGCGGCGAAGGCAGCAAATATACGATAGCGATTCCTCCGCCTAATGTTACAGGCTCGCTCCACATAGGACATGCGCTTTGCTACACGATTCAAGATACTCTGATTCGATGGAGGCGAATGCAAGGCTACAGGACGCTCTGCGTGCCGGGCACAGATCACGCAGGCATCGGGACCCAAAACGTTGTCGAAAGACAAATTCGCGAGGAAGGCTTGTCCCGCCACGATCTCGGACGGGAAAAGTTTTTAGAGCGCACCTGGGAATGGGTTCGCGAATATGGCGGCAGAATCCTTTTTCAGCTTAAAGAGCTTGGCTGCTCTTTCGATTGGGATCGCACGCGCTTCACGATGGACGAAGGCTACGTCGCTGCGGTGATGGAGTGCTTTGTGCGCTGGTGGGAAGATGGATTGATCTATCGCGGCAAGCGAGTGATCAACTGGTGTCCTCGATGCTCGACTGCGATCTCTGACATCGAAGTCGAGCACGAAGACCGCCCCGGAAAACTCTATCACCTGCGCTATCCGTTCAAAGACGGCTCAGGATATGTTGTAGTGGCGACAACGCGGCCTGAAACGATGCTCGGCGATACGGCTGTTGCGGTGAACCCATCCGACGAAAGGTATAAAGCCAACGTTGGGAAGACTATAATCCTGCCGCTCGTAGGCCGGGAAATTCCGCTCATCGCAGATGAATATGCGAAAGCCGAGTTCGGAAGCGGCGCGGTAAAGATAACTCCTGCGCATGACATTAACGACTTTGAGGTTGGGATGCGCCACAACCTGCCAAAAGTGATAGTCCTTGACGAGCACGCGCGAATGAACGCCGAAGCAGGCCCGGATTACGAAGGGCTTGATCGATTTGAAGCGCGCGAGCGAGTGATGGCCGACCTGGAAGCGCAGGGGCTAGTCGAAAAGGTTGAATACTACACATTGCCGACTGCCATGTGCGAGCGATGCCACACGATCATCGAGCCGTTGCTTTCCGAACAATGGTTCGTGCGCATGAAACAGCTTGCGCAGCCAGCGATTGATGTCGTGAAGCAGGGGCGCGTGAAGTTCGTGCCTGAGCGTTATGAGAGCACTTACCTCACCTGGATGGAGAACATTCGCGATTGGACTATCTCTCGCCAGTTGTGGTGGGGCCATCGCATACCTGTGTGGACGACCGAAGACGGCGAATACATAGTTGCGCGCTCGGAAGAAGAGGCGAAGCAGAAAGCCGGTGGCCGCCCCATCACGCAGGATGAAGATGTGCTCGACACGTGGTTTTCTTCGGCGCACTGGCCTCAAGCGGTTCTCGGTTGGCCTGAGCAGACCGAAGATTTACAGCAGTATTACCCGACATCCGTCTTAACCACTGCGCGCGAAATCATCTATCTGTGGGTGTCGCGAATGATTATGACGGGGATGTATTTCACGGGTGAAATTCCCTTCTCCGATGTTTACATCTATGCGACAGTGCTCGATACACAGGGCCGCCGCATGAGCAAATCCTTGCGCAACGGCGTTGACCCTCTCGACCTGACGGCGTTGTATGGAACGGACGCGCTGAGATTTTCCCTGCTCGTGCGCGCCGCCAAAGGTCAGGACATAAAGTTTGGCGCGCTCAAAGACGGCCAGCAAAAACAGGTGGAAGAGGCGCGCAATTTCGCCAACAAGATTTGGAATGCTGCGCGCTTCGTGATGATGAACCTCGGCGACAAATCTGATGTCGAATCGCGATGGGTGCCATCAGACGCGCTTGCAGATCGCTGGATACTGGCGGAGTTGAATTCGACCATCAAACAGGTGACCGAAGCGCTCGAAGAGTACCGCTTGAACGAAGTGGCGCAGACTCTTTACCACTTCTTCTGGAATGAATTCTGCGACTGGTATATCGAGTTCACAAAGACTCTGCTTTTATCGAAAGAAGAAACCAATGAGGTGCGAGCAGCGCGCAATCGAATCGCGTATGTGCTCGAAACCAGCTTGAGATTGCTTCATCCGCTGATGCCATTCATCACAGAAGAACTCTGGCAACAACTGCCGCACGAAGGCGAATCAATAATGGTCGCGCGATGGCCCGAAGCGGAAGCGGGCCGCGAAGACAACCGGGCGCGCGCAGAGATGGAAACGCTTATCGCCGTGATAACGAAAGTGCGAAACATTCGATCCGAGATGAACATTCCAGTGCAGAGCCGTGTGAAGCTTCACATCGGCACGGCTGACGGAGGGCATCGCGCGCTTCTTTCAGCGAACACAGAACAGATCAAACGACTGGCGCGCGTCGAAGAAATACAAATCGCCGACACGCTGCCGCCGCTTGAATCAGCCGCCCGCGACATCGTAGCGGGAATTGAAATAGGCGTGCCGCTCGGCGGGTTGATTGACATAGGAAAAGAGCGCGAGCGAATCACGAAAGAGATTACTCGCAAAGAGAACGAGGCGCGCGGCCTTCAATCAAGGCTCGACAACGCGTCTTTCGTCGAACGCGCGCCGAGTGAAGTCGTCGAGCAAGCGCGCGAGCGACTGGCGGAATTGCTGAACGAAATAGAAAAACTGAAAACTACATTTGTTTCGCTCGGCGGAGATTAAAATATCAAGATGGAACTCGAAGCTGGAATAATTTACGCCCACGCAGCAGACTTCTTGAAAGAAGACCTGGGTCGCGGCGACATCACTACTCAAGCGACCGTGCGGGGCGGGCAGCGCGCGCGAGGGCGGTTCCTTGCAAAACAAGATTTCATACTCTGCGGGTTAGAAATAGCCGAAGCCGTTTTCGGCGCGCTTGACACTCAGATTCAACTCGAATCGCGCGTCTACGACGGCGAAGCGATAAGCAAGGGCACGGAGTTCGCCCATATCGAAGGGCCTGCCAACGTCCTATTGACAGGCGAGCGCACTGCGTTGAATCTATTGCAGCGGCTGTCGGGCGTTGCGACTTTGACCAGTAAGTTTGTTGATGCGATAAAAGGCACGAACGCGAAGGTTGTTGACACAAGGAAGACCACGCCGGGGCTGCGAATGCTCGAAAAATACGCGGTCTCGATTGGCGGCGGCCACAATCATCGCTTCGGACTCGATGACGGAGTGTTGATAAAGGATAATCATATCGCGCTTGCAGGCGGCATACGTCGCGCTGTCGAACTGGCTCGAAGCACAGTGCCTCACATGATGAAGATCGAAATCGAGGTGGCGAATCAGTCGCAACTCAAAGAAGCAATATCGGCGCGCGCCGATATTATCATGCTCGACAACATGAGCTTTGACGAAATACGCAAGTCCGTTCAGGTTATAAGAGAGCAGGCTCCTGATGTAATCATAGAGGCGTCCGGCGGCGTGAACCTCGAAACGGTGCGCCAGTTTGCCGAATGCGGCGTTGACCTGATTTCAGTCGGGGCTATGACGCATTCGGCAACTGCTGTTGACATCAGCCTGAAGATCACGCTCATTTAAGTTTTTGGTTTCTTTAACCGGAAACCGCAGATCAGAAACCGATATGACCAATACTGCCAGCCACAAGCGCCTGAGATACGACCGTGTAGAAGTAGAAGAATTGCCATCCGGGCAATGCCATGTAAAAGTATTTATCGCTCTAGGCGAGCGCATCATTGAGAAGGACGCAATTAACGGCAGCGACGGCATAAATCAACTGAAAGCGGCTGCAGCAGCCACTTTGAAGGCGATAGAGGAATCAGTCGAAGGCCGTTTTACTGCCGCGCTCGCCGATCTCGATCACGTCAACGCGCTCGGAAAAGATTTAATCGCAGTCCTTGTGGACGTGGTGTTTGAAAATAAAGAAGTGCAGGTATTCGGTAGCTGCCAGATTGCTGGCAGCGAACTTGATGCTGCGGTCAAAGCTGCGCTCAACGCCACCAACCGATTTTTCGAGCTTGCAATGAGAGGCTAGGGTGATATGACAAGGGGATGCCTGAAAGGCATCTATTTAATAGCCGGTGGCGTTGCCACCGGTAGCAAGTCGTTCCACATTCCGACCCTGAAAGGGTCGAATTTTTGTTTGACCCTTTCAGGGTCAGGCGTGTGCCGCCGCTTTTCCGAGGGCGATGCCCTCGGCTATTGAATTCATCCCCTTCGGGGATCATTTCAAAACCTGCGCTAAAACATGACAAGGCTTGGATCAACTGTGTTGCGGTTTGAAAGTCTGCCTTCGACGAATGACCTCGCGCGCGAGATGGCTCAATCAGGCGAGGGCGAGGGCCTTGTCATACTTGCGCGTCAGCAGACCGCAGGACGCGGGCGGCAGGGGCGCTCGTGGTCTTCTCCTCCCGGCGAAGGGCTTTACGTCTCGCTGGTGCTCAGGCCCGATATCACCCCCCTGAACTCGCCCGTGATAACACTGGCCGCAGCCGTCGCAGTCGCAGAAACGTTAGAGCAGGATTATCGAATCTCATCCGACATCAAATGGCCGAATGATGTGCTCGCGCGCGGGCGCAAAATCTGCGGCATACTCGTCGAATCGGCCATCGAAGCCAACAAACTGCTCTATGCAATCATGGGCATAGGCGTGAATCTGGGCCAGCGGGAGTTCCCCGCAGAGTTGAAAGAGACGGCGACTTCTTTGCTTATCGAAAGCGAGCAACTGGTTACGCCGGATGAGTTCTTGAAACCGTTGCTTGAACGGCTCGAATACTGGTACAGGCAAGCTACGGCTCAACCTCCTGAAGTAATCGCTCGATGGGAAGCGATGTCATCTTACGCTCGCAACTGTGTGGTGCGCGTCGAGAGTTCGGATTCGATCATCGAAGGCACAACGCGAGGGCTTACTGCAAAAGGCGCTCTCGTCATCGAGATGGCTGGCGGCGAAAGGCGCGAAATCGTTTCAGGTGAAGTGAAATTAAGGAAGGGATAAGCAGAGGTCAGATATGCTACTTGTTCTCGACGTAGGCAACACGAATACGACGCTTGGAGTTTATGAGGGCCACGAGCTGAAGCATAGCTGGCGGCTCACCAGCGAGCGACATCGCACGGTTGATGAGTACGGAATAATGTGCCGGACGCTTCTGCAACTGGCTGGCCTTGAATCTTCTGCCATCTCAGACATCGCCGTATGTTCAGTCGTGCCTATGCTCGACTTCACTTTGAATAAGATGTCGGAGGTCTACTTTAAGCTCAAGCCGTTGTTCATCACAAGCGATAACGCAGGGATGCCTGTGCTTTATGACGACCCGCGCGAAGTCGGCGCAGATCGCGTGGTCAACGCCGTCGCAGCGTTCGAGAAATACGGCAGCCCGTGCATCATTGTAGATTTCGGCACGGCGACAACCTTCGATGCCATATCGAAGGCGGGCGAGTATTTAGGCGGAATAATATATCCCGGCATTCAAATTTCTGCTGACGCACTGTTTCAACGCGCGGCAAGGTTGAGAAATACAGAGATTCGCCGCCCGGAAAAACTGATCGGCACAACTCCTACGATGAGCGTGCAGTCGGGCTTGTATTACGGCAACATCGCTCTGGTTGACGGAGTGCTGGAAAGAATGATCGAAGAGTTGGGAGAAGGCACGCGCGTTATCGCAACGGGCGGGCTGGCTCCTTTGATCAGCCGAGGCTCGCGATTGATAGAAGCGGTTGATTCCGATATCACGCTCGAAGGAATCAAGATGGTTTACGAGCGCAACGCTACGGGCAAATAAGTGTGTAGAGGCAGAGACTAGCTCTGCCTCTACACACGGTTGGAATTCGCTCTAGCGCGACAATGTTGTTGTGCGCGATGTCTGATTATTGGGATTGAGTATGACGAGTTGATGCGACTCGCCCTTCTCGAATATATCTTTCGGCCTCAAATTGCCCGGCGTGCTCCGGGCATTCTTTTTGACGACGATTAAATCGCCATCTCGCTCAAGCGTGAATCGTTCTGTGCCGTCAACGACCAACACGGCTCCGGCTGCGACGTTCGAGCCGAGGCCGTCGAACCTGACGCGCTTCGATTTGAACTGAAGGTTAGTCATTCGCGGCTCGGTCGAAGTCTCGTTCGACACGCTTTCAGTCCCATTCGTGTATAGCGCCGTTACGACGTAGAAGAATCTGAACGACGCGAAGTTTCCGTTCGCAGGACGCGGCAGGTTGTCAGTAAAAAAGCGGTTCGTTGGCGGGACTACGCCGACGATGCCGGACAGTTGCGCGCCCGTTCCCGTCACCGTCGCGCGGTAAATCACATAGGCTGCGCGCCCATCCACTTCTGCAGCAGGAATAGGTCCGTTTTGACCAGGTACAAGAGGCGTGATGAACAGGTCTATCGCTACTGCGCTTGTCGGCGGGCCGGATGCTGCGGTCGGAATCTGCCAGCCTAATGCAACCTGCACGTTATCTGTCGGCGCAATGATATTTATAGTCGTCGGAATGGATTTCGTTCTTCCTGCTCCATCAGTCGCGGTGAATATGACTTGAACGCTGCTGCCTGCGGAAGCGGCTGCAGAATTTATCACCAGCGCGCCTTTTCCGCTGCCTTGATCGGTAAAGATGCCTCCTGCGACTGTAGTTGCTGAAAGGTGGATGTCCGTATTCGTGCCGTTGACGGCTACGACATTTATCGTGTTAGTCGTGCCCGCGATGGCGTTAAAGAGCGTGGGCGCTCTGAGCTTGAACTGCTCGTTTTGAGGCGTGCTGGTGCCGCGCACATTGACGATTGTCACAGTCGTATCCGGGTCGTTGGTGACAATCGTTATGCGGCTGCTGAAGACGCCCGGCGCGCTCGGCGTAAAACTGACAATCAACAAAATCCGCTCGCCCGGTTTCAGAATAGTTCCTGACGGAACTCCTCCGGTCACCGAAAACGGGAAGCTCGGAAGTTGGAGGCTTGCAATCAACAAATCTGCTTCGCCTGTGTTCCTGATCTCAAGCGTTGACACAGATGAGCCGCTCTGGAAATTGAGGTCAACCGGGGTCACTTCCAGATTCGGGCTGGGAGCGCTCGTGCCTATACCTGAAAGATTGACAGCCGCGCTCGGCGTAGACGGATCATTGCTTTGAATCGAAAACGCGCCCACAAACGGGGCGACTGCCGTAGGCGCAAACTGTACCGTCAGATCGCGGCTTTGCCCCGGCGCAAGTGTGAATGGCGTAGCAGGTCTGTTGACTATTGAAAAGGCTCCCGCAGGGCCAGTGATGTTTGTGATTACGAGATCAACGCCGCCAGCATTCGAGACCGTTACAGTTCTTGTGGCCGTTGTTGTCGCGCGCACAGACCCGAAGTTTACAGAAGCGGGCGAGACATTTATCACAGGCACATCGGGCACAGGCGAATTCGGAGTCGTATCGGCGGCGACGTTGGACGGTTCGGAGTTGCCGAAATTGTTGAACGCGCGCACGCGATAAAAATAAGTCGTGTTCGGAGTCAGCCCCGTGTCGTTGAACGTAGTGACATCCTGGTTAACCGTGGCAATCACCGCGAAGTCTGCGCCGTCCAGGCTGCGCTCTATTCTGAATCCTTGTTCATCAGATGAGTTATCAGTCCAGCTCAAGTCGATTTGAGTAGTCGAAACTGCGGTCGCGCTCAGATCGCTCGGAGGAGCAGGCGAGCGCGGTTGGGTCGGCACGAGCGAAATCGTGAAGTCTCCTGCATCTCCTTGAAACCCGTCTACGACGATGAAAAATGTCTGGCCGACTGCCATGTTGCGCCGTATAGTTTCAACGCCGCCACTGCCAGCATTGTCTCCGCTGCTGCATCCTGCAAGCGAGTTGCAGTTGGCAACGATGTAAACCGTAACGTCATAGTTCCCCTTGGGCGTGACCGTCAAATCGTAATTCTGAGTATCGGGCGACGTGAACTGATAAACAACGTCCGCCCCCGTTGCGAATTGCGAATTGCGAACGCAGGGCGGCCCGGGGTTGCGGTCGTTCGTCGCGCCAAAGGTTGTTCCCGATGCCGAAAAAGGGAGACTGTTCGAGGGAATCACCGTAGCCGTTGCGCAACTGTCGTTTGCAGGAACACCTCTGCGCAGCGAGAAATGAAATGCCCCTTCGCCAGCTACCTGCGCGCTGTCAATGACGATGAAATATTGCGTGCCTGCGAGCAGTCCGACCGTTAGCGTCTCTCCTTCACCAAGGAATTGATTGTTCACGCCCGATATGCAGGTGTTCGAAGGATTCGAGCAATCGGTTACGACATAAAGGCTGGGGTCGAAAGTTGACCCAAGCGGAGTAACACCGATTACGTAAGTGTCTGAGGCTGAAGGGGTGAACAAGTAAACCACATCGGAGCCGGGGCCGGGGGCACAGCCTCCCAAACCGGGATCAACATCGTTCACAGCGCCTACGGTCGTGGCTTCGTCAGTGAATGGCAGCGACGCGGGATTGATCACTGTTGCGTTTGTGCAAGACTCGCCTGCTGCGGCCTGACTTAGCGGCAGCCAGTTCACCGATGCTAGAAACAGAATAAGAATTAAAGCTAGATTCAGGGCCAGTGAAAGCGGCAGTCGTGACGAACTGCGCGTAGGACGACTATTATGATTCATTACAAACACACTCCATTTTTGGTAATCACCCAAAGGGCCAGCAAACGGACACACACCACGGAATGCTCAAGTGTGCGAATTTAATTTACCTGCTATATCCCCGATCTTTGGGCCTGCAATGCGGCGATTATATAAGAAATGGAAGCGAGTCGTAAAGTCAGGAAATCTGGCCGTAACATTGACCGCAGAGGTCACGAAGGAGTCAACGTTATTGAGTTTCCGCAAAGCCTTTCGGCGGGTCAATCACATAATCGAAGCTCAACCATATACTTCGCGCGTGGCGAAAGAATGCCAGCGGAAGTATCAAAGCCATAACCATCAAAACCACGTAGATGGTCGGATCAGTTATAGGAAGCACCAACAACGAAAGCAGGTACGTGAAGAAAATCAGAGACTCCGTAGCAATGACGTTGACGTAAATCGCGCCTATGAAATAGCCCTGCTCGCGCGCGAAGACCATATGACAGTAAGGGCATTCGTCGTTCATTTTCAAAAGCGACCGATAGACACGCCCTTTGCCACAGGCGGGGCAGCGCAGCTTTAATCCGCGAAGCATTATTCGTCTGGTTCTGGCTATATCCATCTATCGATACTTTACCCGGCGGCATCGCAGAATCCAAATCGATGCCGCGCTCTGCGTTCGCAAAAGACATATCATTCTGTTAGTTTTTATCTTGCCATTGATGACGAAGCTTATCATTCAAATACCCTGTTATAACGAGGAAGCAACGCTGCCGGTAACGCTTGCGGCGCTGCCGCGCGAGATTGTTGGCGTTGACGCGGTCGAGTGGCTCGTCATTGATGATGGAAGCACAGATCGCACGGTTGAAGTGGCCCGCCAGTTCGGCGTTGATCACATAGTCAGCTTCCCTCACAATCAGGGGCTTGCAAAAGCATTCATCGCGGGGCTGGAGGCTTGCCTGCGCGCGGGGGCAGACATCATCGTCAACACTGACGCGGATAATCAATATTGTGCTGACGATATTCCCAGATTGATTGAGCCGATACTTTCGGGCAAAGCTGAAATCGTAATCGGCGCGCGGCCCATCAGTGAGATCGCCCACTTTTCGCCCACGAAAAAGTTGCTTCAAAAAATCGGCAGCCGCGTAGTCAGAATGGCGAGCAACACAAACGTAGAAGATGCGCCCAGCGGCTTTCGCGCAATCAGCCGCGATGCCGCGCTTCGGCTCAACGTGTTCAACGAGTACACCTACACGCTTGAGACTATCATTCAAGCCGGGCAAAACGGGCTGGCAATCACTTCAGTTCCCGTAAGGACTAATGAAGACCTCAGACCTTCGCGGTTGATAAAAGGGATTCCGTCTTACATCAAGCAGTCGTTGCTGACGATACTGCGAATATTCATGACTTATAAGCCGCTGCGCTTTTTTATGATAACGGGCAGCGTCCCGTTCGCTGCGGGAGCGTTGCTAGGCGTGCGCTGGCTCGTGCTTTACTTAAGCGGCACGCCGCGAACGCATGTTCCGAGCTTGATACTTGCTTCTATTTTGATTCTGATAGGCGTTCAGTTGTGGATATTCGGGCTGGTCGCCGATCTGTTGAGCGTGAATCGCAAGATGCTCGAAGACATCCAACTGCGCATTCGCCGTTCTGAATTCGACGCTCAAAAAAACAAGCAGTTCTCGTCCGCCAGCTATTCAACAAAAGATTGACCCCGCTGACTAGAAGGGCCGGAGGATTGGTCAGAGCAACATGACCATTATCTTTACGGCACACCGAAACACTAATGCCTGCTACTCAATTCTTTCTCGATACTGGCTATGTAATCGCACTGCTCAACCCTAGAGACCTGTATCATCAAAAAACTAAAGCCTTCTATACTTTTGAACTACCTTTTTTACTGCGCTTGGTTTTTGAACTTTGCGACGTTTTCTGATTACTTAAACTCTTGCGCGGCCTGCCACCGACATCCGGCTTATAGGCTTCCACCTCTTTCCTTAAAAGAAATGTCTTCCCGCTTACTTCGACTACGGTAAACTTGCCTCGCTTCACCAGAAAATGGATAGCCTGAACCGTGACTCCGCGCATTTCAGCCGCTTCCCGTTGAGATACCAAATCGCTCAGATCAATTTTCATCTGCAAAAACACCTTGAAATTTTTCAAGTAGTTTTGTAATAATGCTAAAGGCGCACAGACCGACGTTGCGCTGGTCGCGCGGCAAGGAAAGCCGCCTGACATCCACAGAGAAACGGACCGATTATCCTTGGCCGGGTTCCGGCCCGTTTCTCTTAAATTACTTGAATCATTCAGGAGGTTACACGAATCCTGCCCCGCCCGCCAAACGATTATGAACAGCGTCGGCCTGCCCGTACCGCGAAGCGCACCAGACGAGCAACCGCTCCCCGTCGCACAACCTCTCCGAAATCTAGCGGGAACGCAGTTTCCTTTCCGGTTACGGACACGCCACAGGCTAGGGATGCAGCAGAGGATACTTTAAGTCTTACCCCATTACAACTTCTTGAGGTGATAATCAAAGCCAAATTGGGCGACAGGATAAAGGATGAGGAAGCGCGTCTCATTTGCCGAGTTTACTGCACCGCCCTGATGAGTATTTGGGGCGACGATGAAGAATAGAGTTTCCCCATAATACAACTACGAAAGATACTCTCTCATTGATATGTTTTGAACAGCTCTTCTGTGTGCTATGCTGTTTTCCTAACAGTTGTTTTGGTCACTTGCGTTATATCCAAATCCGATTTGTCGGATGAAAGCGAGTGCTCCGTGCGGCCTCGCTGACGTCCAGCGTTAGACCTCAATGTGAAATCCTTATGTCGATGATTGATACAATGAATTGGCTAAAAGACCCAGAGGCTAAGGTAGTCGAACAGATCATTTCAGCCTTTCCGATCACTCCACCGCCCAGAGATGAAAACCTTGTTTGCGCAGGGATAGAGCATTTACAAAAGTGCGATGAGTGCCGTAATGCACAGCAGTTCTTTAAGGGTAAGACAAGAGAAATCATTCTTGGCGATGAGCGAAACTACCCGCATCTGGTAAATGCATTTGATTTCTTTACTCCCGAGACCTGGCATTACTATCTGCCGGTATTCCTGATTCAAGACTTGATCCGTCAACGCCACAGCTACAATCATTTCTGGCATCACAACGAGCCTGGTTTAATTGATGGGCATTGGTCGAAACGAATTGAACTCATGGATATGCCGCAATGCGAAGCGCTCATAGGATATCTGGAGTTTCATAAGTCATTTACGATAGAGTCAAGAGACATAGAAAAATTGAGTAAGATACTTGAGTGGTGGGAAGGCATATATCAAGAGAAGGTTGCTATTAAGTAGATTCGGATTACATAGCGTTGACAACTGGACACTTCGCGCTCTCTACTTGAAAATGCTTGGTGATGACCAGACAGTTCTTTGCGCGCGAGGCGCTGGCCCAGATTCCCAAGCTGCTAACTTTGCTCGACCGCAATCCGCACAGCCCGACCTACGGTTGCTTTGACAGAAATTTCTGGCATTACAAGATCATAGATTTCCCGTCAGGCATGGCGCAGGAATTCGTCTGGCCGCTCGCGTTAGTTTACGCGACAGAGATGCCGGACAATCCTTATTACCAACAGCCTGTGATTCGAGACTGGGTCGAAGCGGCCATCCATTACGCAGCGCGCAGCGCACACGGCGATGGTTCGTGCGACGATTATTTTCCATACGAGCGAGCAGGCGGGGCGGCGGCCTTTTCGCTGCTTGCCTGCGTTGAAAGCTACAGCCTGCTCGGATTGCAGACGGACGAAGCGCTCAGGTTTTTCAAGCAGCGCGCAAACTGGTTGGCTCATCATCACGAGAGCGGGCGATTGAGCAATCATCAGGCGCTCATCGCGCTCTGCCTTGAATTGCTCTCTCGACTTTTGAACACAACGGAATTTGACGAAGCTATAAATCAACGACTTGATCGTGTGCTTTCGTGGCAAAGCTCAGAAGGCTGGTTTCAAGAATACGAAGGCTGCGATGCGGGCTATCATACGCTTACGATTTTCTGTCTTGCTCGGCTCTATCAGTTGAAGCCATCCGATAAGTTGAAACAGTCCATAACGAATGCTGTTCGATTAGCGGCAGAGTTCGTTCATCCCGACGGTTCTTACGGCGGAGAATATAACAGCCGGAATACATACAATTTTTTCCCTGATGGGTTCGAGCTTGCGGGGCAATGGATGCCGGAAGCATTGACCGTAAACGACCGCTTTCTAGGCGGACTGGCAAAAGGGCTTTCGCCGTGTTACGCAGACGATCACATAATCGGCCATCACACATGGAATTATCTTTTAGCCTATCGCGATTTCGTAATAAACCGGCCTGCGCAAATCACTCGCAAGCCGGGTCGCGTGTGGTTGAAAGAAGCGGGCATTTTGATAGACCGTCGCCCGGATCAGGAGCTTTACGTTGCGCTCAACAAAGGCGGCGTGTTCAAACTGTTTCTCGGTGATAGACTCGCCGTTTCCGACACGCACTTCTCTTTGCAGGTGCAAACAGGCGGCGCAATCAAAACGGCAGTCGCTCAATTGATAGATGAGTATGTGATTGATGTAAAGGATGACGAGCTTTCAATCAAAGGCTCGCTCGGCTGGGCGAAGCAGAAACAGATGACGCCCGCGCGACTTGTGATACTGAGACTGGTGATGCTGACTGTCGGGCGATTCTTCCCGAACCTGATTCGTAAGATGCTGCAAAACATGTTGATCACGGGCAAAACGCGCGCACCATTTTCATTCCATCGCGTGTTGAGATGGGATGGCGACAGGTTTCAGATAACAGACGAACTCATGGCGGATGATTGGGCAAACGTAGTGGCGGCAGGCATTGGATGCGATCAGACTTCCATCTATGTTGTGATGAGCCGAACTTATCAGGCAGGTCAGTTGCAGCAATGGTTAGACCTGACTGACGAAGTTAAAAAGCTCAATCGAGGGCAGACACTCAAAATAGAAAGAGTAGCCACGAATTGCACGAATGTTTACGAATAAAGACGTATTTCGTATCTTGACTGCGAAGCGATTAGCTTGGGGAATAATCGCTTTCGGCGTAATACTTCGCGCGGCGCAGTATCTATTCAACGCTGCGCTGTATGTTGACGAAGGCGCGCTTGCGCTGAACATCATAAAGCGATCATTCGCGGGATTGCTACAGCCGCTCGATTCCGAGCAGGCGGCGCCGGTCGGTTTTTTGTTTCTCGAAAAGCTTGCTTTCCTTGCATTCGGAGAAAGCGAATATGCGCTTCGATTATTTCCTTTTCTGTTCTCGATAGTCGCTTTGTATCTGTTTTACGAAGTGGCTCGACGATGTTTCCGTTCGTGGACTGTTCCTATCGCGCTGGCTTTCTTCGCGGTGTCAGGCCACGTGATTTATTATGCGGCGCAGATCAAGCAATACTCCAGCGACATCGCAATCACGCTGCTCGTTATCCTTTTGGGAGTAGAGCTTGAATCGAAGCAGTTAAACGGGCGACGATGGGCAATATTCGCATTGGTTGGAGCAATAGTCGTATGGCTTTCGCACCCTTCGGTTTTTGTGTTGGCCGGTGTTGGGCTGACGCTCGCATTGTCTGCGATGAGCAAAAAAGACTGGCCGAGATTTTGGAAACTCGCAGGCGTGTATGCGATGTGGGTCTTGA
>DATEKX010000106.1:0-3410 GCA_035277165.1 Blastocatellia bacterium
TATCTGCCGAATATCTTTAGCGCCGCGTTTGTAAGTCATGGCCGATGTGCGCGCGATAACGCCGAGCTTTGCAGGTTGCAGGCTGCCAAGCTGCGCTATCATCTCTTCGGTCATGCCATCGCTGAAATAATCCTGTTCCGGGTCTGAACTCAGATTCTCAAACGGCATCACGGCCAGCATCACTTTTGCTTTTGCGGGAACAGTGGAAGCCGCAAACCGCTGCCAGACAAAATACGCGCCGATGATAATCAGTGGAATCAAAACAAGCGCGAGCGTGCGCCAATTTGTCGCCTCGCGTTTGGGCGCGGCTTCGAGATTTGCGATTTGAGGCGAAGCTTCTGCGCTGTGATTTTCGACTTCCGACTGCTTAGATGTATCTATGGGCGCGATGAAGCGGTAGCCGCGCCGGGGCAGCGTTTCGATATAGAGCGGGGCTTGCGCGTTATCTCCGAGCGCCGTGCGAATCTGCTTTATGCAAAAGTTCAATCCGTGCTCGAAGTCCACAAAGGTTTCGCCATCCCACACGGCTCGTTGAATCTCTTCGCGCGTGACAAGTCGGCCTGCGTTGGCTACGAGCAGCGCGAGAACTTTTAGAGGTTGCGGCTGTAGCTTGACGGGGGTGCCGTCCTTGCGCAGTTCGCCGCTTCTGAGTTCCAGTTCAAACTCTCCAAAACGAATCGCGGATTGTTCGGCGAGGTACGCTTGCATTGAAACCATCCCTGTACGCTGGCAATTATAAATGAGTAACGCACAATGCCCAATGCGTGTTCATCCGGCTATGGCTGTAAACTGCTGAAAACTCTTGCTGCTCACCTGAAACTCACCAAAAACTCACCTGTGATTCATTGTGTAAAACCACGGACGAACCTAATCTCGCCTCTGGAATCGCTTTTATCAGAAAGGAAAAATTATGAAAAAACAGATATGGCTTGTTGTAACGGCGCTGGCTATCGGGCTGCTCACAATCTCCTACTCCGTATTGGGGCAATCGCCTGCGGCTGCGGAGACCACGCTCAGAGGCGAGGTCGTTGATATGCACTGCTATGTGACGCGCCACGGCGGAGAAGGCAGAGGAGCGGGCCACGCGGGTTGCGCTAACGCCTGCATAAACAGAGGCGTCACTCCCGGTTTTGTCGCAAGCGATGGAAAGCTCTACCTGCTTTTCGATGAGAAGCCATTTTCCGTGAAAGAAAAGATAGCAGGATTGGCCGGGCAGCAGGTCACGCTGACAGGAACGATTGTTGAACGCGACGGCGTGCGCGGCATCTTGTTTAAGAGCGTTGAGTCGGCAAAATGAAAGAGAGTAGCCATGAATCAAATAAAATCACAGTATCGCTCACCCGAAGATTCTGCGGAGAGCAAAGCGCCCGGTTTCGTTGAGGAACGTCGCTTCTTTGTACGCGCCGCGCCGATAGCCATAGCTGCTTTGGCGCTCGGTCTTCCTGAAAAGCTCTCAGCCGAGAGCCGAGAGAGCTTGACCGAAAGCGCGTCTTTAGATTTCGATGAGTTCGTCAAAGAGTGTGCCGCGCTTGCAAAGCAGGCGATTGCGGATTCAAGCCTCGATGAAGAAGCTCATATCTTTCGCCTCTCGATGGTCGCGAGCCGCCTTGCATTGAAAGGAGTGCCCAGAGGCAAGCTTGGGCAGTTCGGAGGGCTTAACCCGCCTGTCGAATTCGGCCCGCTTCATATAGCCGCGCCGCTTGCGATCATCCAGTGGCGGCTGGCTCCGGGGGCAACGCTTCCGGCGCACAATCACACTCCTGCCGACATCCTTTCGCTGTGCATCGAGGGCGAATGCGCAATCCGCCACTTCGACATAGTTGGCGATGCGCCGGAGTATTCATCCAGAGAAACTTTTCTGATACGCGAAACGCGCAACGACCTGCTGACGCCGGGGCGTGTGTCATCGCTTTCGACGACGCGCGATAACATACACACGTTTCATGCGGGCAAAGAAGGCGCGCTCGGAATTGACATCAACTCGATTTTGCCGGGCGATAAGAAATTCAGCTTCCTCGATTTTGCAGACAAGCCTCGCGATTCACAGAAGCGAATCTACGAAGCCGTGTGGAAAAAGATTTGAAAGAGGTTATTGATGAAAAGCTCACTGATGGTCATCGCTATGACGATAGTAGTTTTCGGCATTTCTTCGGGGCAAACTACGGACAGACAGGCGAAGATCGAGCGAGATTTGATGCAAATGGAACACGACTGGTCAGCAGCTTATCTCAGTCACGATGTTTCAGTCGTTGATCGAATCCTGGCTGACGATTTCATCGGCACAGACGGTCGCGGAATAATGACCGATAAGAAACAGGAGTTGGAAGACGCTCGTTCTGAAAACCCCAACCGCAAAGTCTTATCCGAAGCCATAGACGATATGAAAGTCCGCATCTATGGCGATACGGCCATCGTGAACGGGCGAACGACAGAGAAGATTCAAGCTGGCAGTAGAGAAGTAGTCATTCAATACCGTCGCACAGATGTATTCGTAAAACGCAACGAGCGATGGCAGTGCGTATCCTTCCACGGAAGCCGCATAATCGAACCGCCGAAATGACCTACTCACTTCTTATAGCGTTGTTTTCGATTTCGCGCGGTTCTCGATTTCGCGCGGTTTTCGATAACAGTGACAATATACTTCCAGACTTTGTCCCGCTCGCCGTTCTCTTTTGCAAATTCGATTACGGCTTTGCCATCCTTTGGTAAGGCTTGAAGGTCTTTCAGCACGGGTTCAGATTGCCAAGGGCAATCGCGCACGATAATTGGGATCACAATCATTCCCTCTTGTTTGCGGCGCTTGAGCAAATCTGGCAACTCTTCATCGTTGATGAACCGCGAGGCAATGAAATCAGCGCTGACGAGCAGCAAAGCCAGATCACATTCGTTGATGGCTTGCTTGATGGCATTGAACCACTCCGCGCCCGGTTCAATGCGCCGGTCTTGCCAGGCATCAATGGCACCGCGTCGCTGTAATCCCGCCAGCATCTTGACCAATTCGTCCTTGAGCTTTTCGTCTTGATGGGAATAGCTGATGAAAATTTTTGGGGCCAGGGTTTTATTCTCGCTTGCGAACTTAGCCAGCGTTTGCTCCCACTGTACGTGCAATGCTTGCCGCAACGACTCGAAGCCTTTGTGCGTGAGCGGGATGGCATACAGGTTTAACACCAAATCAAACAGGCTGACCGGGTAGTGCGTCTTGTCACAAAAGCTACCGGGTAGGCAATTCTCGACTTCGTGTGTTCCTACCCTCCCTTTAAGCGCAAGCGAGATCAATTGAGGCTTATCAAAGCGCGCACGGACGAGTGGCTTGTCGGTGGCGATGACGGAGGCTGCGTACTGAAACGCCTTTTGATAGGCGGGTGTGTCCAGCACGACGACGAAATCATCGGGCTGAACCTGTTTGGATT
>DATEKX010000107.1:0-8902 GCA_035277165.1 Blastocatellia bacterium
TGACTGCTCATTGCGTGGCACCTCGCGAAGGGCTGTAGATCACGGCGAGCGTGAAAGGCACTTCACCGCTCTCATCCGGCGCGTCTTGATTCGACTGGCGTATGGCGAACAGGCCGCCCGATTTTTCAAGCAGTTCCATCATCTCTGTCATCTGCGCGGGGGTCTTGCCGATCATTTTTAATTCGATGTCGGCGATATCGTCCTGACCCAGATTTGCGATTTCATCAATCTTCAATCCGGCGACTCGCGCATCCTTCGGAATGTAGCGCTCGATTTCGCTCATCACTCTATTCCAGGAGAACGATTTGCGTTCGAGCAATTGTCGCGCGGAGGCAAGCTCTATCCGGTCTTGATCTGTGACATCGGGTGGTTTCTGCTCGCGCTCTCGGCGTTCCCGTTCCAGCTTTGCCGTCTCAACCTGACCTTGCAGGTCTTTAATGTTCAGGTTGATGCGGTCTGCCTTTGCGCTGACTTGATTCTTCTCTGTTGTAATCCACAGGAACAACCACAGGCTTATGAAAAAGACCACGGCAATCGCCATCCAGAACAAACGATGATTGGTAAAGGGCCGCCTCGATAGGTTTAATGTCGTTCGCATCATTGATAAGAATAACTTAAACAAGCGCGAAATTGCCAGTAGTCCGTAGTTTGCAGCTCGCTACATTAACCTGCTGATTACGGACTTTTCAGGCAACTTCTGAGGAGGGCAAACGCATCAGCTTGTTGGAAGTTCCCTTTGTTCGGCGTCATTACAGGAGGAAGCTATGAAATCCTGTCCGGTTTGTGGACTCATTCAAGACGAATCGTGCCTCTTTTGCCCGGAAGATGGCACGGCGCTTACTGACGATAATGCTTTGGGATCGCAAGCTACAACCGCTGAGGCGATAACGGAAGAAAAGCCGAGCGCGGTCGTGCTTTACTGCCCGGCTTGCGCGGCTGAGTATCCGCTGACTTTCAAGGTTTGCCCTATTCACGTCGTGCCTTTGACAAAGCACAATGTTTTGAAATTCGTTCCTCCTGTTTATAAACCGGAAAAACAGCCGCTCGTTCAGCAGACGGCAAACAGTTTGGTGGCTGGTGGCGAACAGAGCAACCTGCGTATCATAGCTCCTTCGCCGCAGCCAACAACGCGCAATATTGTTAATGCGACAGTTGATGAGCAGGATTCAGGGAAGACCAAAATTGATAATGAAGTCGAATCCAGAAACTTACCGCCCGACTCTGCGCTCGAAATTGAGCCGCCCGATTATCTGTCCGGGTATGTAGCTTTAGCAAACGCAGATCATAATTCAACTTCGCAGCTTCGCAGCCATCGTATAGTCGCCGTAGTTTTAGTAATCGGCCTTTCGCTGTTTGGCATTATAGCTTTGTACACTTTCTACAAAAACGCATCCAGTCGGTCTATGTTGCCCGACTCAAAAGCCGCGACCCAATCAAAGACAACAGCGCAGCAGGCAGCTACGGTATATACTCCGCAAGCCGCGCTCGATTACAAAGAAGAGAACCCCGAACCGGAACAACAGGAGAGCGAGCCCGCGCCGGAAGACAAATCTATAGACAACGAAAGACCGCGCAATACAGTCACCCTTCCTTCAAGCGCGCAATCAAGGCGGGATGATCTTGCGGAGCAGAAACCTGAGCCTGCACCTTCAGTCAGGCAACAACCGCCGAGTCCCGTCGCTGCGCCTGTTTCTGCGTCGCGAACGCCAGCCGCGACAGAACTGGTTTTGCCGCGCGGGACGTACGGGCAGGTTGACGCGAGGCTCATGAACGTGAGGTCGAGAAAAACTCCGAACGGTTTTCGATATGACCTTACGTTCAATATGCAGGAGCAGGCGGGGCGTGTAACGCAGTGGGAGCGGTTGGCAATCGTGACGCGCTCGGCCAGCGGAATCAGTCACTCGCAGGCGATGCCTTTTTATCACAGGCTGGGCGCAGCGGGCACATTGACATTTACGGTCAGCGTAGAGATGCAGGGCCGCGCGCAGCCTGATTGGGCTGGCCGCATCATCTGCACCAGCATCGGAACAGATCAAGCGGGCAAAGCCTACCGCGCAAGCTTCGGGGCGAACGTCGCGCCGAATTGAACAAGAGAATCATTTAGATTTTTTCAACTTTTCCCGGGTGAGTTTGAGGCGGTCGCGGGCGCTTTGCGCCTTGATCCCCTTCGGACTCCTTGACACCAGATTCTTAAACACCTGTTCGGCTTCTGCATACTTTTCCTGCATGAATAATGTCTCGCCTAATGTGTAATACGCTGAATCATCATGCGGCCAGATGATTATGACTTGCCTGTATACCGGCTCCGCATCCGCATATTTTTTTTGCATCATCAGAGCCTCGCCTAAACCCTGAAGGTATACAACATTATCGGAGTCGAGGTGCAGAGCTTTCCTGTATTCGACTTCTGCCTCTGCATATTTTTCCTGCTTGAGGAAAATATCGGCAAGTCTCCAATGAAATACGTAAGCATCCGGGCTGAGATTTACTACTTTCCTGTATGCCGTTTCTGCTTCCGCATACCTTTTTTGATCGAAGAGGATATCGCCTAAAGATATATAGGCAACAGTATAATCCGGGTTGAGTTCTATAGACTTTTTGTACGCTGATTCGGCCTCTGCGTTTTTCTTTTGTTTAGATAAAACTTCTCCCAACTGGTCGTGATATAAAGCATTATTCGGAGCGAGATTTATAGCGATTCTGAATTCCGGCTCTGCCTCCGCATATTTTTCTTGATAGTATAGAGAACTACCTAAGTTGTTATGATAGGTTGCGACATTCGGGCCAATGCTTATGGCTTTTCTGAATGCTGACTCTGCTTCCGTATATTTTTTTTGCTCAAGTAAAGTCATTCCCAAGCCGTTATTATTCCCGGGATTATTCGGCTCCAGGGCCAGGACGGTTTTGTAGACTGCTTCCGCCTCTGCATATTTCTCTTGATCATAGAGAGCCTGACCTAAGCTGATATGGTGTGCGATAGACTTGGGATCGAGGGCTACAGCTTTCTTATAAACTGTCTCTGCTTCCGCGTATTTTTTTTGAAATTGTAAGTTGATGCCTAATGAACTGAGGAATACATCATCATTCTGTTTGAGGTCTACCGCTTTTCTGAATTCTGGCTCGGCCTCTGCCTGTTTCCCCTGATGGACTAGAGCATACCCCAGCTCATGATGGGAATAAGCATCACTCGGGTCGAGAGATACGGCTTTTCTCATCACGGGTTCAGCTTCCGCATATTTTTTTTGATAGTACAGAACCCTGCCTAAGAATCGGTTATATGAAGCATCATCGGGATTGATGGCTACGGCTTTCCGGTAATGGACTTCCGCCTCTGCGTATTTGTCTTGTTGATATAAAGCATAACCCAATTTGCCATGCAATGAAGCATTATTAGGCTCAAGTTCTATAGCTTTCCTATACTCTGCTTCCGCTGCGGCATAGCTCTTGTTAGATACCAGGCTATCGCCTCGCTTGTAGTAGTCTTCAGCCTTATTGACTACCGGTGCGGCTGTCACACCTGAGGGGTTGCCAAGGTTAGGATTAGAAGCCGCTGGCATTGATAGAGGCTTCGGCGCTTTCTTTTTAGAAATCGTTGGCGTTGATAGAGGCTTCCTCTTTTTAGAAGTGGTCGGCACAGGCTTAGGCGCTGGTTTTGGCGTCGGCTTCGGCGTTTTTTTCGGCGTTGGCTTTGTTACTTTAGCCTTTGGGCCTGACACGATCTCCATCTGTGGCAGATTGAATGCGGCTGCCGGGCTGGCAATAACCGCCAGTATTAGCAGGCGAACCGATCCTCTGAAATTCATACAATGTCTCCTCATATACGTTTAAGGTGTATTTTGAACATTAGCGGCTTACGCGCTTCGCCATTCTTTACAAAAACTTTTACTACAGAGTGGTCGCTGCGCGGTTCAGGTTCTAGACTCACGACCGAATTCTCCAACTGTAAATATTCGTCAGGCTTCAAGCTCCGGTTAGCATTTGACGCCAGATAGTCTGGCGACTGGAGCGGTTCCGGCGAAAAAATTACAGTTATCACCATTGATTTTCTGTCCCTTCTGATTTGCATCCCCTTATCCGCGCCCGGAAATTGAAAATCCGTTCCCGCTTCTATCTCATTCGTATTCACGCCCGTCGCTGGAATTGGTTTTGCCGTCAGATACGTAGTCGGGTCGTTCTTCTGCCCGGGCGCGATTATATACAGATACCCGCGCTCGTGCGGTATAAAATGGAGTGTAAATTTCTGCTCCGATTTGATGGGCGCAAACCCGTTAGAGCGTATCGGCTTGCCAGGGTGTTGGTCTATTTCAAGGTAGTAAGTCATTGCCTCGACGCTCGATGTAGCGGTCGAAGCCTCGGAAGCGACAGATTCATTTTCCTGTTTACCCGCGTGAACCGGCTCGCCTTTTTTCGGTCCCGACATCCATATTGCCCCTACCGCAATCGCAATCACGACAAGGGCAATAGCGGCGACAATCAACTGGCGACTCATTGTATTACGACCCGGGTTGATACCTATCTCCCGAATTGTATCCCGGTGTCTTTTGCTCTGCTCGGCTTTGTATTCAATGGCCCTCTGAGCTTCCAGCCTTCGCGCTTCTGACCGTTGAGCTTCCAGTCTTTGAGCTTCCCTTTTGTTCTCAATGAATCGTAGCGCCTCCCCGGCGGACCGAATTTTCAGCCTGACGCCCGGTTCATCAGGAGACAGTCGTAAAATCTCTTCCCATTTGCGAATTGCCGCCTGGTAGTTTTCAGAATCGAATGCCTTCGACGCTTCTTGTAATAGACGGTCTATGCCTGCCCGTCGTTCAATTTCTTCCTGCGCCGCCCGCGCTTTATTAATTCTGTCGCCTGCTCCGAGTTCATTCGGCGATAGCGTCAGCAATTCTTCAAACTTTGCGATAGACAAACGGTAATCCTGATTTTCAAACGCGCTTACGCCTTCCCTCCGCAACTGCTCCACCTTAACGCCGACATCAAATCGCTTAGAGATCTCACTCGCCCACTTCGGCCTGCTTTCCGGGTTCTTCTCCAACATAGATTCCACAAGCTGCTCGATTATCATCGGCACTTCGGGGCGCAATTTGCGCATCGGCGGAGGCGTAGCTACCAATTGCAATCGAATCAACTCGTGTATCGAACTGGCGTAGAAAGGCAGCGCGCCGGTCAGCATTTGGTAGAGCATCACTCCGAGCGAGTAGATGTCCGAGTGCGTGTTAATACTGCCGCCTTCCTTTAACTGTTCCGGGCTTGCGTAATGAGGCGTGCCTATTGCCGCCGAGACCGTAGATCCCTTCGTGCTGCTTATTATTTTCGCGATGCCAAAGTCGAGCACCTTAACTCGATTCTGGCCCGATTGCCGCCTGACGATCATGATATTCGAGGGCTTCAGGTCACGATGAATAATGTGCGCGGCATGCGCTTCATCGAGCGCGGCTGAAATCTGCTTCAGAATTTCGGCGGCGCGCTCAAGGTTCAGTGGCCCGTCAGATGTTATTTCCTGTTCGAGCGTACGCCCTTCAAGCCATTCCATAACCATGTAAGCGATGCCGTCGGGCGTGCGTCCTGCGTCTTTGACATCAACGATGTTTTCGTGACTCAGGCGACCGGCCAGCTTGGCTTCCTGTTCGAATAGCTCGCAGAACTTGTTGTTGCTGATTGAGAAATGCGGCAGCAATATCTTTACCGCCACATGGCGGTCTATTCCCAGATGATGCGCGCTGTAGACTGCTCCGAACCCGCCGACGCCGACAAGCGCATCCAGACGATATTTATCAACCAGCACACTGCCGATAAGTTTGAAAGGGTCTTTTAATGACAGCCGCGAGCCATCTACCGCACAGAAGCGTCTATTTATTTCTGCGTATTCCTGATTACACCGAGGACAGTGTTTCATCTATTCGCTCCGCTTTTGTGGTAGTGTGCTTTGCGCTTATTGCTAATAAAGTAAAGACAGCCGACCAAACAACCTGTTCACTCAAAATCCGGGCTAATCTCTAAGAGCCTGTTTGAAATAGGGGAATGCAACCCGCGAAGCGGGTGTAAGACCCTAGCCCATATCGCCAGATATGGGTATACGGGCGATTGATTCTACACAAGCCCGCGTAGCGGGCGGCAGAGTATCGGTTAATGATGTCTGTCGCCCACTACGCGGGCTTAATGCTTTAGACTTATGTTAACCCACATCTGAGGATGTGGGCTTTATGCTTTAGCCCGCTAGGCGGGCTGCAATCAAATCGCTGCCTCATTTCAAAACTCGCTCTAAGAGATATAACCGCGAAAGTGAGAGTATATAGTGAAATATAAAAAAAAGAAGCGCCAGTCAAGCATAACGATTACTACACGCCTGTATCGTTGTTGATATGTTCTTCGGGTCCTGGCATCAGAGCTTCCTTAATATATCAAGTCGCTCGTCTGGCAAAACCTCATACCGGTCAGTATAGTTCTTAAAGAGAACTACTCCACAAACGAGGGCGAAATGACAGAGCATAAACACACGAACCGATTGATTGACGAGACCAGTCCCTACCTGCTTCAACACGCGCATAATCCTGTTGACTGGTATCCGTGGGGGCCTGAAGCGCTCAATCGGTCGCGCGATGAAGATAAACCGATACTGCTTTCGATAGGCTATGCCGCCTGTCATTGGTGTCACGTCATGGAGCACGAGTCTTTCGAGAATGAACAGATCGCGCAGTTGATGAATGAAAATTTCGTCTGCATCAAGGTTGATCGCGAAGAACGACCCGATCTCGATTCAATCTACATGAACGCAGTGCAGATGATGACAGGTCATGGCGGATGGCCGATGACTATGTTTCTCACGCCCGATTTGAAACCTTTTTACGGCGGCACATATTATCCGCCTGTTGATAGTCGAGGAATGCCGGGCTTCCCGCGAGTGCTGATGGCTATCACGGACTCTTACAAGAATCGCCGCGAAGACGTTCTATCGAGCGCCGATGCGATCACTTCCGAGCTGACCAACATTAATCGATTCGTCGCTAATGATGAAATGTTGACGACCGAAGTATTGACCCTCGCCTTCTCTGCTCTGTCGCGAACGTTTGATAAGGTGAATGGCGGCTTCGGCGGCGCGCCTAAGTTCCCTCCGTCAATGGGGCTGATGTTTTTGCTTCGTTACTACAAACGAACCAACTCGCCCGTGGCTCTTGAGATCGTCGAAACAACTTTACAGAAGATGGCTGCGGGCGGAATGTACGATCACCTCGGCGGAGGATTCGCGCGCTACTCTGTTGACGCCGAGTGGCTCGTGCCTCACTTCGAGAAGATGCTCTACGATAACGCATTGCTCGCGCGCATATACCTCTACGGTTTCCAGCAGACAAAGAACCCGCTTTATCGCCGCATCGCAGAAGAGACGCTTGAATACATCATCCGCGATATGACTGATCGCACGGGCGGCTTCTATTCGTCCGAAGACGCGGACAGCGAAGGCGAGGAAGGGAAATTTTACGTCTGGACTAAAGATGAAGTGTTAGACCTTTTAGGCAAACAGGACGGCGAAATTTTTTGCGAGTTCTTCGATGTTACAGAGCGAGGCAATTTCGAGCACGGCAAATCAATATTGCACACGCCGCGCTCGCTGGAAGATTTCGCGCAATCGAAAGGCCGTGATGTTGAGGAGATGAGGCGCATCGTCAATGCCGGAAAGGCGAGATTGTTCAACGTCCGTGAAGGGCGCGTAAGACCTGGGCGCGATGAAAAGTCGCTCGCGGCATGGAACGGCTTGATGCTCGCGGCATTTGCCGAAGCGGCCAACATTCTTGGGCGCGACGATTACCGCGAAGTTGCAATCAGAAATGCCGAGTTCATTCTAAGCAATTTGATGCGAGACGGTCGTCTGCTGCGAACTTACAAAGACGGCCAGTCAAAGTTGAACGCTTACCTTGAAGATTACGCTTACGTGATCGAAGGCTTGATCGCGCTCTACGAAGCGACATTCGAGTTGAAATATTTTGATGAGGCGCGCGAGCTTGCCGACACGATGATTGCAAAGTTCTGGGACGCATCAGAAGGCGGCTTCTTCTTCACGTCCGACGATCACGAAGAGTTGATTGCCCGCACGAAAGACTACTTCGACAACGCCACGCCGTCGGGGAATTCCGTAGCCGCGCTCGCGCTGTTAAAACTGGATTTATTGACCGAAGAACATGATTACCAGCGATTCGCCGCGATGATTCTGCGAACCATGCGGCAGGCAATGAGCAAGTATCCGAGCGGCTTTGGATACCTGTTGTCTGCGCTCGATTTTTACTTGTCGGAGCCGAAAGAGATAGCGATTGTCGGAAAGCTTGATTCGCATGAAGTCCGCTTATTCGTCGAAGAAATTTATTCTCGATACATCCCGAACAAGGTCGTCGCAGCAATCGAGCCTGATGACGAGAAGGCCGCCCGGTCAATCAAGTTGCTAGTGGCAAGGCCGCTTGTTGATGGTAAAGCATCGGTCTATGTTTGCCGAAACTACACCTGCCTCGCTCCGGCCACGAGCGCGAATGAACTAGCAGAACGGCTCGAAGAATGAATCGCTCACTGCTTAACTTTGATCTCGTAGATGCGCGGCCATAATTTGCCGCTCACAAAGATGCGCTTGTCTTGCGCGTCGTAGGCTATGCCGTTGAGCACGGCTTCCGAGTTAGTTCGCACCTCAGGCGGCACTATCCCTTTCAAGTTCAGAAACGCATTGACCCGTCCAGTGGCCGGATCAATGCGAAGAATCCTGTCATCGTGCCAGACGTTCGCCCAGATTTCCCCTTCGATGAATTCCAGTTCGTTGATTTGATCGATGGGGCGCCCGTTCATCGTCACTGACAGTTTACGAACAGGCTCGAAGGTTTGAGCATCCATGTATGTCAAGACATTGCTGCCGTCGCTCATTATCAAA
>DATEKX010000108.1:0-7034 GCA_035277165.1 Blastocatellia bacterium
GCCACTCTGCAGCTAGATGGCGCAACAGTGACGGTCGAATACGGGCGTCCCAACCTCAGCGGGCGAAACCTCGAAAAGCTGATACAGCCGGGGCAAGAGTGGCGTATGGGATCAAACACGGCCACAACTTTGACAACAACAGCGGATTTGAAGTTCGGCGATAAAGCAGTGCCGAAAGGCAAATACGTCCTCAAAGCCAAACCAGTGAGCGCACAAGACTGGATGCTGCTGATCCAAAACGAAGACAGCGGAAGTGTGGCCGAAGTGCCTATGAAACTGGAAAAAGTAGATTCGTCCACAGAGCTTATGACGATTGAGCTTACGCAGAGCAGCAATGTAGGCAAGTTCAAATTGATCTGGGGAAACCTGACTCTTTCGACAGAGTTTCGGAAAGCCTGAGCTTTATCCGAAGCGAAGGGTGAATTAAATTTCAAATTTGGAATCTCACAGACTGTTTTAGAAGTCCCGTAGGAACGACCTGTCTATAGTAACAATCGAGTGAATGACTTGTAGCTCCGTAGGAGCGACCTACCAATCATCAGGTCGCTCCTACGGAACTTCTAAAACAGCCTCTCAAATCTGAGATTCTAATTCACCCTTCGTTCTTCTTGTGGTCCTGCTCGCTGATGTGCATCTCGCGCAGTTTGAATTTCTGCACCTTGCCTGATGCGGTCATGGGAAATGTTTCAACAAATCGAATGTGGCGCGGGATTTTGAATCTGGCTATTCGGCCTTCGCAGAACTCGCGTATCTCTTCCGGCGTTGCCGCTTCGCCTGAATTCAGTCGTATCGCAGCCGCTACTTCTTCGCCCAATCTTTCATCAGGCACGCCGTAAACATATACGTCTGCGATCTTCGGATGCGTTCTGAGCAAATCTTCGATCTCTTTCGGCGCGACGTTTTCGCCGCCGCGAATTATCAACTCTTTCAGCCGCCCTGTGATTCGCACGTACCCATCCACATCCATCGTCGCCTGATCGCCTGTATGCAGCCAACCATCACTGTCAATCGCATCAGCCGTCGCCTGCGGATTATTGTAATAGCCTTTCATGACGTTGTAGCCGCGACAACACAGTTCGCCTGCTACGCCCGGCGCGCAAGGGCTGCCCGTCACTGGGTCTGCAATCTTCACTTCCATTTCGGGCATCACTCGACCGACGGTTTGCGTGCGCAATTCGATGCTGTCGGTGCGCGGCGTGAGCGTGATTCCCGGCGAAGCTTCCGTCAAACCATAAGCGATGGTCAGTTCCGTAAGGTTCATCCGCTCCATCGCTTTTCGCATCAGTGGCTCGGGGCAAAGCGCGCCCGCCATTATGCCCGTCCTCAAGCTCGAAAGATCGAAAGCGTGATAGTCCAATTGCTCAAGCTCCGCGAGGAACATGGTCGGCACGCCGTAGATGGCAGTGCATTTTTCTTTCTCGATGTATTGAAGCGCACGAAGCGCATCAAACGATTCGAGCGGAACAAGCGCTGCGGCGTGAGTGTACGCGCCCAACACGCCGATCACGCAGCCGAAACAGTGGAACAGAGGAACGGGCAGGCAAAGCTTGTCGTCGGGCGTGAGCGCGATGCCTTCGGCCAGCCAGTAGCCGTTGTTCACGATGTTGCGATGCGTCAGCATCACGCCTTTGGGAAAGCCTGTTGTACCCGACGTGTATTGCATATTGATAACGTCATCAAGGTCCTGGCTGGCAGCACATGCGTCGAGCTGTTCATCAGTAATCTTCTCTGAACGCGCAAGCAGCGAGTCGTAGCGAATCATCCCGCCCGGATGATCATCGCCTATGTAGATCACATTGCGCAGGCAAGGAAGCTTGGCCGACTTAAGCGAGCCTTCTTCCGCAATCTGAAGTTCAGGCAGAATCTCGTAGATGGTTTTCACGTAATCAACATCGCGGAAGCCTGCAACGGTAATGAGCGTGTTCGCTTCGGATTGTTTGAGCAGGTATTCAAGCTCGCCTGCGCGCAATGATGTATTAACGGTGACGAGTATCGCGCCTATCTTTGCGAGCGCGAATTGAAGCACTATCCATTCAGGAACGTTCGACGCCCAGAGCGCTACGCGGTCGCCGCGCTGTATGCCGACATCGAGCAGGCCTTTCGCTATTTGCCGCGCCAGCCATTCAAGCTGGCTGAAATCGTAACGGAGCGCGCGGTTGGGATAAATGAGCGCTTCTTTTTGCGGATAATCTTTCGCAAGCAAAGCCAGCAACTCGCCCAGCTTCACATCACGATAAGCGCGAGGTCTCTCGAAAGCTTCTACGGTTGCCATACATCCTCCCTGGGAGAAATGATGAACGCTGAACGGTGGAATTGGATTAATTCATCATTCATCGTTCATTATTCTATTCCTCTTCATCTTCGGGCAATGCGCCGAAGTATCTGAGCCATGCGTTTACATCGCCAACTTCAGGTTGCTCGCCGTCTTCGAGCGAGGGCTTTGAAGCAAGCGCTTGTTCAAGCTGGATTCTGAATTCGCCTGATCGAATGATTGCCGCTCCGTGTGAGCGCACGACGAACGCGAGATGGCGGTCAGACGTAACTACAGTCAGCCCGCGCGGATTAGGCGAGGATTCGACCATGCGTTCGATTCGCGTATCTGCATCCGAGCCTTTTTCCGCGTAAAAGATTTTCACGCCACGATGAGCCGATGCTTCGGGCATCAATCTGTCCGGCTCGCCATCAAAGACAACTGTCACGCGCGCTTTTTTCGCAAACGCAAATGCGGCAAGTTGTTCGACCAGCCTTCGTCGCGCGTTCGGCTTGTCGCGATGCCAACCGGGCGTCTGCCCCATCACGTTGTTGCCGTCAACAATGTAAGCCATCAGTCTCGGGTTAAACTCTCGCCTGAGAGCCAATTCTATTCCTATTCGTTTTGGATTGGAAGCGCTGCGATTGTCACGTAAAAGCGAAAGGCGCTTCCTCAATTTGAAGAAGCGCCTTGTTCGATTCATCAATCGTTTATGTTTGATTTAAGGGCGACGGCCTCCGTTGTTGACGGGTTGGGGTCTCTCCCTTGGGCCGTCCGATACTCTGCCGCCACCACCCGGTTCGAATCGTGGAGATGGATCGGGCGGGCGAGGACTGAGGCCGCCACCGCCGCCGCCGTGATGGCCGCCGCCACCGCCTGAGTTTCCACCGCCACCACCGCCATTGCCGCCGCCGCCGTTATTGCCGCCACCGTTGCGGCCTCCGCCATAGCCATAGTCGTGACGTGGCCTGTACGTATAATAAAACGGATTGCACACAGCGTAATCCCATCCGTAAGGCGAAGAAAAACCATTGCCGAACGGCAGGAATGTATAACAGCCGCATCGTGAATCACGAATCCACACATTCGATACAAACCCGAATAGTGCGGTGCGGTTTATGTTGCGATTTGAGAGGTCGCGATTTACAGCGACCAGAGCTTGCGCGCGATCTTTGCTCCACTGGTCGAAGCTATCATTATCCTTTTTGTCGTATGACGCGACGGCGAACGTGCCGTTATCAAAGATCGCTTTCTTACCTCCTTTGATCTCCACCTTCCCGTAAGCGATTCTCCCTTTGCGCACAGCGGCTTCAACTCTTCCATCAATAGCGACGTTAAAGCGATAAAGCCCTTTGCGAATAATAGAGAACTCGGTTTTAGGAGTCGCGACCGTCATCGGGTCTTCAACAACTGAAGCCTCGATAAGGGCCGAGCCTTCGAGAATTTCTATCTTGAATTTGTTTGCAGAGGTATCCGATAAGATGAACTGGGTGTTTTCAGCAAGCCGAAGATAGCACCCCGGCGTAAGCAGTATCTCAGCGCGACTACGCGCGCCGGTCTTCACCGTGTCGCCTTCGCGAAGCTCATCGCCTGAGGTAAGCTTTGACCATGCAGCCTTGTCGCGCATATAGCTTACATCGCCTTCGATTATGTTAATTACGCCTGCTTTTGCCGAGACAACATACATGCTTTGTTCATCGGGCGGAATCGGCTTTCGATCTTGCGCGATAGCAGAGCCAGCGGCAAATAGAATTATAAGTGTCGCTAGAGTTATTTTGATAGTTTTCATGCAATCTCCTTTGCAAAGTCTTAATCTTTGCGCTTCATCCTCGTTGCTGGCAATAATGCGGCTTCGGCTCCGCCGCGTTGAATGGCATTGAGATCAACACCCCATCTGGCGTAAGTATACTCTCTTTGTCGGCAAGGGCAAATATAAAGATGAAGCTCTCTTGCCATCAAAGCCGCGAGCATCTAGCATGCTTGCTTCCGGCAGCGGAGCATATCAAACCCGATGGCAGTGAACGAAAAGACTATCGAAACCCTCATCGAAGCAGTTCGTAAGGTCAGCGGCTCGCTCGACCTTGACGAAGTGCTCGATACGATATTTCATTCGATAAAAGAATTGCTTGATTATTCTGCTGCGGTCATCTGCCTGATCGACCCGAACAGTCATGCGCTGTTGGAATCGAAAACCTACGGCTACCCTCCGCACTCAATAGAAGACGATTTTCTTGCGTCGGGCAGCGGCATTATCGGATGGGTAATCAAGAACGGACGCGGCGAGATCGTCAACGATGTAAAGAGCGACACGCGCTATGTCAAAGCTCGCGCGGAGACCCGTTCCGAGATAGCTGCTCCGATAATTCGCGCAGACAGTCAGGTAATAGGCGTCATCAACATCGAAGCCGATGTGATTAACGGCTACGACGAACGCGACCTTGAATTGCTCACTATGTTCGCATCGCTCGCGTCATCGGCCATCGATCATACGATGCTGCATCGCGAAGTGATACGCCAGCGCAGAGTCGAAAGCGAACTTGAGCTTGCTCGTAAAGTGGTCGAGGGTCTTTTGCCTCGCGCTTTTCCCGTTATTGACGGCTTCGACATTTACGGCACAACGATTCCCATGCGCGAAGTCGGCGGTGATTATCTCGATTTGATCGTTTCCCTATCAGACCGGCTGGGCGTACTGGTGGCGGATGTTTCAGGCAAAGGATTGGCCGCTGCGCTCATAATGGTCACGTTCCGCGCTTACTTTCATGCAACGGTCATCAACGAACTTGCGATGCGAGTGGTGATGGCGCGCGTCAACCGTCTCGTCCACGAAGCGACGAATGGCGACCGATTCATCACAACCTTTTATGGATTGATAGACCCCGAAAACAAACGACTGCTTTACATCAATGCGGGTCACAATCCGCCGCTGCTGTTGCACGCCGACGGCACGAGCGAATTGCTCGCGCACAGCGGTCTGCCTCTGGGCATATTCGAGGACTCGCGATACTCGGAATCGGTCGTTAGTTTCCGCTCAGGCGACGTGCTTGTGCTTTACACAGATGGAGTGGTCGAAGCGAGGAATGCGAAGGATGAAGAGTTTGAGCTGCGTCGTTTGGAAGAAGTCGTGAGGATGGCCGAAGATCGTCGCGCTTATGAGATCGCTCAGGCAATCATCAACGCTGTAAATGATTATTCGTTTGACATGGACGGCCCCGGAGACGATCTTACGGTCTTGATTATCAAAGTGACATAATCGCGCGTGATATCACACGGCTCTCAAGCTATTCTGCGCGGTTGACCAAGTATGGCTTTGCGTTTGGTCTTGTCGGCATACATCGCGCGGTCTGCGGCCAGCAGCAATTCGTCCAGAGTATTTCCATCTGTGCCAAAGCAGGCCCATCCCACGCTCAGGCCTACGAACAGCTTCGAGTTTGCGAGTATGAAATCGTGTCTGTCGAGCGCCCTTTGAATTCGCAACGCTGCTTCTTGAACTTCTTCCTCTCCCGCTTGAAGCACAGCGACAAACTCGTCGCCCGCGTATCGGCTTATGAAATCCGAAGAGCGGATTTGCGAGAGCAGTACAGCAGACAGCTCTTTCAGCAGTTGATCGCCCGCCTGATGGCCCAGCTTGTCATTCACCGCTTTGAACCCATCGAGATCCATCATCAATACTGAAAAAGTATCGCGGTGTCGCCGCGCGCGGTCGGCTTCCTCCTCGAAACGGTAGCGCAAAGCTCTGGCATTCGGCAGCCCTGTGAGCAAATCCGTGAGCGCGCTTGTCTCAGTCCGCTCGTGATGCATGGCGTTGGCTATGGCATCTGAGGCCAGCTTTGCTACGGCTTCCATCAATCTCAGATGATCTGCCGTATATGAACTCAACTCCGCAGAATAAAGCGCCAGCGCGCCCAACACGGTTCCGTCTTTCGTCAAAGGAACAACCATCGCCGTGTTGTAGTGTTCGTCCGGCTCCAATTTCATTGCGTCGAAGTCGAGCATCGGATTGCAATTGTGCATCGGGTGGCGATTGGCTACGACCCAGCCAGCGATGCCCGCGCCCGAAGGCATGCGCTTGCCTCGGAACTGCTCGCCGTTGCGACCTGTGATGTGCGCGGCTTCCACTTCCGTAGAGTCCTGCTTCACCAGATAAAGCACGCAGGTCGTGTAGCTCACTATGTCCTGCAGCCGCGAAGAGAAGACTGCAAACGTGTCGCGTAAGTCGAGGCTTGTGCCTATCGTCTGAGCGATGTCGTAAAGCGTGATTACTTCGCGGTGCGCACTGCGTATGCTCTCGAAGACCAGCGGCCCGGTTTCATATCTGGCCTGACGTTCGGCTCCCTGCGATTTGCGCGGCTCGGCTGTGTGCGGCTCCACCTGCAGCGAGCGTATCTCAGCTTCAAACTCATCCAGGTGATCCAGAAATGTGCTAACGATGTTCGGGTCAAAGAAAGTCCCGCTGCCTTCTTTCAACACGGCGATTGCTTCTTCGCGCGTCATGGCCTTACGGTATTGGCGCTCTTCGCGCATCGAGTCGAACGAATCGGAGATCGTCATGATCCTTGCGGTGATCGGTATTTCGTCTCCGCGCAAATGGTCAGGATAACCGCGACCGTCCCATCTCTCATGATGATGCCGCACGACAGGCACCACAGGGTAAGGGAATCCGACTCGCTCAAGTATCTCGGCTCCGACAATCGTGTGCACCTTCATTCGGTCAAATTCGGCAGGCGTGAGCGGGCCGGGCTTGTTCAGAATGTAGTCGGGCACGGCGAGCTTTCCTATGTCGTGA
>DATEKX010000109.1:0-6877 GCA_035277165.1 Blastocatellia bacterium
CGTTGGCTCGTCGTCCACAAGCAGCCTGTCAAACGAAGGCGTGATCACTCTTTCCACAGATGATTCGGACGGCTCGGTCAGCATTCAAACCAGCGACCTCTCTCCAATGGTCAGTCAATCGCAGGGGCGAAGCAGCGCGCAAGGCGCAAGAAGCGCTGTATTTCGCATACGGCCAGACGTAGGCAATGAAGTCTACTGGCGCTCGAACGATACGGTCGGCTTCGGGCTTCGCCCGCTCCCGGACGGGCGCGTGCTTGTGGGCACAGGCACAAAAGGGCGCATCTATCAAATAGCCGCTGACCGCTCTTACACGCTCTTGATTCAATCGCCCGAAGATCAGACCTCTACTATCTTCGCAATAGGCGAGCAACTCTACGCAACGTCGAGCAATCTGGGTCGCCTCTATCGCATAGGCCGCGAAACTGTGAGCGAAGGCATTTACACTTCGCCCGTTCGCGATACTAAGTTTGCAGGTCAATGGGGCGTGATAACCTGGCGAGGCTCAGGCAACATCGAGCTTCAAACTCGCAGCGGCAACACCGAGTCTCCTGACGCTACCTGGAGCGACTGGTCTGCCGCATATCGGAATTATGCCGGAGACCAGATCACAAGCCCGCGCGCGCGATTCATTCAATGGCGCGCAGTGCTCAAAAGCGGCGCGCAATCGAACGCGCCTCGATCAAACTCGTCATCTTTTTCTACGCAGCTTCAATCGGTGGCGCTGGCTTACCTGCCGCGCAATCAAGCCCCGGAAATAGCGTCAGTGACCGTGCTGCCTCAAGGCGTAGCTTTGCAGGAAACGCCTATTGCCATTGACCCGTCAATCGCAAGCTCAGGGCTTGATCCGCAATTGTTCGGGCTGGTGTCAACGGTGCCGCCTCGCCGGTTCTTTCAAAAGGGCGCGCGCACGCTCACGTGGCAGGCTGCAGACCCGAACGATGACACGCTCACTTATAAGCTGATGTATCGAACGATTAATGATAACGACTGGCACCTGCTGTCAGACAATCTCTCGCAGCCGTATTACACGATTGACGGCAATCGTCTGCCGGACGGCACCTATCTCTTCAGAGTTCTGGCGAGCGATGCGCCGGGCAACACGACTGAACTCGCGCTGACGAACGAAGAGACCACTGAGGCGGTTGAGATAGACAACACCCCGCCAACAATCAAAGTGACGGGGCCTGCGATCACAGCGCAAACGGCAGAGGTCACATTCGATGCGACCGATTCTACGAGCCGCGTCGTTCGAGGCGAGTACAGCGTTGACGGCGGTGCGTGGCAATTGATCTTCCCGGTTGACGGCATAGCCGATTCCGCGCACGAAGTCTTTAAAGTGCGCGTGACTTTCGATAAGCCGGGCGAGCACCTCGTCGCCTTCCGTTGCGCCGATTCAAGCACGAACGTCGGCACCAGCAAAGTCACTGCGACAGTACGATAGCGAAAGAAATGATGAACGATGAATTAATAGAAATTCTTAACTGATGTTACGCAGTGAAGGATCAGGCATCATGTTGATAACTCCTCAGCCCAATTCATCGGGCTTATCCGAAGGGCTATTAGGCCAGCGCTTCTAGCGCGGGTTGAGCCGTGGCAGATTATCTATCAGCGTGCCATTAACCAGCCGTAAAACGCATTGGCATTTACACAAGATGTACAGGCGCGTCTCAGCCTGCGCACGCAGGCGGCAGCCTATAGCCCCGTGCGTAGCGCGGGGCAACGTAGCGCGGGGCAACGTAGCGCGGGGCAACGTAGCGCGGGGCAGCGTTGGCAAACGGTTCAAGCCCGCAAAGCGGGCGACAGAGATTCGATTAACGCCGCTGTCGCCCGCCTTGCGGGCTTGGTTAGCCGAGACTGTGGTCGTCCCCGCGCTACGCACGGGGCTAGAAGTTGTCGCCCACTACGCGGGCTAAGATTTCTGTAGATACCAATGCGTAAAACGGCTGGGCTACGAGCCCTCAATCAGCCCGATTCATCGGGCTGATTGAGGGCTCAATTGATTTGTCAATCTCTACTCTTTCTTTCTTGCTGCGTAACATAAGTTATTGATTCATCGTTCATAGTTCATACTTCATCGTTTCTTCTGCGTCTCTGCGATGAATTTCTTTTAATGAATCGATTCGATTCGCCCACTATATAGTTTCCAGACAACTCTTTCTATAATTCTGCATCATATGGGCCGTTACGATGCTGGCTTCCGAGTTGCTTACATCCTGAGTGATGAGCCACGGAAGGAGCAAGGAGAGGCTTATGAAACTATTGAATTTGAAACAAGCTGCACAATTGATTCTGATCGTTATTACAATGGGAACAGTCGCAACAATCAATGTCAACGCACAACAGAAAACGGCTCGCAAACAGAAAGCTCCTGCCGCGCGAGCCATGACCGTAGAAGATATTCGCGAAGCTGAACAGGCGCTATCAGACCTCGGTTATTGGACAGGGCCGATTGACGGCAAAATGGATGTAGCCACGCGCAACGCGCTTATCGCGTTTCAAAAGGTTGAAGGCCGCACGCCTGCCGGGCGATTGACCGAAGCCGAATTGCAAGCGATTCGCTCTGCCACTCGCCCGTCGCCGCTTGAAACCGGATACGCGCACGTTGAAGCAGACCTCAACAGACAAGTTCTATTTGTCGTTGACGGGAATGGCGCTGTCACAAAGATTCTTCCGATTTCGTCCGGCAACGGTGAAGAGTTCACATCTGAAGGTTGGACGCGCCGCGCCGTAACGCCTACGGGCAGATTCAAGGTTTATCGTAAGGTGGAAGGCTGGCGAAAAGCCCCGCTCGGCTCGATCTACTATCCGAATTATTTCCTGAGCGGCGTCGCCATTCACGGAAGCCCGTCTGTGCCGACGCGCCCCGCTAGTCACGGCTGCATACGCATCCCGGTATTTGCGGCCAAAGAGTTCAGCGAGATGACTCCCAACGGAACCGTCGTCATTGTTCACACAGGCAGCGAGTACGCGCAGAGCAAGACCAGCGCATCGCAGCGTTGAAGCTCGGCTAACAACATAGAAGATTTACTTGCAAAGGCACGAAGCAAAAATAGACTGCTTCGTGCCTTTCGCGTTTTCCTTCACTCAAACTTCACGGGTCTGGTGGTTTGCGCTTCGGAGTTGTTCGATGGCGGAAGCAGGCGAAACCTCAAGGCGCTCGGTCGCTTTGCATCGTGATAAATGGTCTGGCGCGCGACGATCATTCGCGTAGCATCTTTGATAGGCTCGCCCGTGTTGAGGTTGCGCGCATAGGGCGGAAAATAACTGCTCATGATTAACACGCCGATGCGATGCCCTTTCTTAAAGCGGTGCGCGGTATCCCACAACTCAAGCGTTGCTTTGTAGGTCTTGCCCGGTTCTAACAGTGAAGGCTTATCCCATCCACCGATATACCTGGCCCGAATCTTACCGGGCAGGCCGATGACTCGCATCACATCTTTTTCATCAACATCAATCAGCATGGCAAAAAAGTCTGTATCTTTGGCTGAGGTTGAAAAATATAGATCAACCTCAATCGGGCCGCCGATCTCAAGTGATTCAGAGAGGGGCTCGGATTTGTAAAAGAGCAAGTCCTGATCCTCTGGTTTGATCTTTATTTCCGTATTGCCCGCGCTTGCGCTAATCTGCTCCAACTGTTTCAACTCTTCCGGCACTTTGACGGCTGCCGGGTCATAACTATAGCGATCAGGCTTCTGCTGTCTGGGAACTTCTTTTGTGAGCATGCCTTTGCTTGCCTTCCCATTAGCAGGCCCTGTCGAGTTGAAATAAAGCGCCATCTCTTTCGAGCGCCCGTCGGGCCAATCGTCCATCGCGCGCCATTCGTTTGCGCCGGTCACAAAGACGCGAACCTTTGGCTGGCTCTCCCATTTCACGGGCTTGCCCTTCAGGTACTGATCGAAGAATCGCAGATAGATCGAATCCAAATCCAGTATCGCATCGGGGCCATAGTCTGTATCGCCTATGCGCGTGCTCGCGTTGAAGAGGTGAGTCCAGGGGCCGTAAATCAACCACTGGTTTTTGTGCCCGAACGAGCGCAGTCGCGCCCAGTTCATCTTCGTTCCGATGCCGTCGCCATCCCACCACCCGCTGATGTGCAGCACAGGAATCTTGATCTTGTTCATGTCCTGCATGTAATTCGCGCTCGTGAATGACGAATGAGTTTCCTGTTCCAGCCATCGGTCATAGTAAGGAAAGTTTTGACCCAGCGCTTCGTCATCTACTTTCGACAGCGGCAAAGTCAGCAGCTTGTCCGGGTCTTTGAGGGGCGAAAAAGCCGAGGTGATCTTTTTCTCTTTCACATAGTTCATCCACATAAGCCCGCTGTAAAGCATCGGGATTCCATGATCAATTGGAAAGTTGAAAAACATATCGGGCGGCGAAACCTGCGGCACTATGCACTTGAGCGCGGGGTGTAATTCCGCCGCGGCTGTCCATTGAACGTAGCCTAGATAGCTGCCTCCGATCATGCCCACTTTGCCGTCTGACCATGCCTGCTTCGCGATCCAGTCAATCGTGTCGTAGCCGTCCTTGCGTTCGTTGACAAACGGGTTCCATTCGCCGTCGCTGTCGTTTCTTCCGCGCACATCCTGAGCTACATAAACGTAGCCGCGCTTTGCCCACCACTCGCCTTCGACCATCGCGGATTGCTGCCGCCCGTAAGGCGTTCGCACAAGTATTGTCGGGTACTTGCCCTCAACGGCTGGGCGGAAAATGTCTGCGGCCAGTTCCGTGCCGTCGCGCATTTTGATTCGCGCATTTTTTTCAGTCTTCGTCTGCATCGCGGGCTGGCTCAATTCAGGGTAAAGCGTCGTAGGGTCTACAATCGCATTCTCGAATCCGGCTCTGATTACCTTTATTTTCTGAGCAGCCACTTCCATCCCCACGACCTGAGAGTTGTCGGCGATGTAGAGGTCTATGTCAACGCTGGAGAGCCGCAACAGATAAATATCGAGCACCTGCTTTTTGCCCCCTGATTCGACCGTGTGAGTTTTCTTTTTTGAAACATCAATCTTGAGATTGATTCCTGCGTCAACGACAGTAACTTCTATGCTTTGAACGCCGCCTTTTGTTTGATCGTATTCCTTGATTATCGAATCGAGCATGATGGGATGGTAGTTCGCAAAAAGCGCATTCAACGGCTTGTAATCAAATTCCCTCGTTTTATCTTTCGTGATGAGCTTTGCTTTGCCGTCCCTGGCGATAGTTTTCACCTCTTGGCCCTGCGCGTTTTGGACCATCTCATACTCGACTAGTTTGCCGTCAACGAATTTGCCAGCGAGTCTGCTTTTGATTACGGTTCCGGCGATATTGATCTCAGTGACGGTTTCAAAAGTTCCGTCAGCTTTCTCGGCCCAACTGGTGGTTCCGACTTCGTTTCCTCCGAATATCCATTTCATCGCGGGCTGCTGCGCCGAGGCTGATGACAGGCACAAAACAAAATTCACCAGAACGAATAGGATTACAGATAACGTTCGCTTTCTCATGATTTAAAATCCTCCCATCGCGAAGAGGATCAAAACATATGTTCTTTTTCGCATATTCTATTTGCGCTCCTTCAAAACATTATTCAATGCGTAAGATCATGCATTTGAGGTAATAGGTTTCAGGCATCGAGACTAACACTGGATGATCGCGCGATTGTGTGCGCTTCTCAATCAACTGCGCGGCGCGACCCGCATCTGCGGCTGCATCCGCTATGCAGTTCAGGAACGCATCTTCGCTCATGTGATAAGAACATGTCGAAGTGATGAGCGTGCCGCCCGCAGCGAGCATCTTCATCGCGCGAAGGTTGATCTCTTTATAGCCGCGCGTTGCCGCTTCTACTGAAGCGCGATTCTTGGCAAACGCAGGCGGGTCAAGGTTGATGATGTCGAATCGCTCGCCCGCTTGTTCCATCTCGCGCAGCAAATCAAAAACATTCGCTTCGATCAGTTCTACGTTCGCGGCCTTGTTTAGTTCTGCGTTTCGCTTTGCCTGAGCTATAGCCGCGCTTGAAACATCGACGGCTAAGACTTGCTCTGCCCCGCGCGCGAGATGAAGCGCGAATCCGCCTTGAAACGTGAAGCAGTCCAGCGCGCGGCCTCGCCCGTACGCTGCTGCTGCTATTCGATTTTCGCGCTGATCCAAAAACGCCCCCGTCTTCTGCCCTTCGAGCAAATTCACCGCGAACTTTACGTCGCCTTCTTCGATGATAAACTCGCCGGGGTCTGAGCCGTACACTACGCCCGTCGTGCGCGGCAAGCCTTCCAGATCGCGCACGCGCGCTTCGTTGCGTTCCACTATTGCGCGCGGGTTGTAACGCTCGGCTATCAACTCAACCCACATCTGTTTCAGAGCGTCCATTCCCTGCGAGAGCGTTTGGATGACAAAACAATCATCGAAACGATCAATGATGAGCGACGGCAAAATATCGCTCTCGCCATAGACCAGCCGGTAAGCGGTAGTATCCCGCACGACTTGCTTGCGCAACTGCTCGGCTGCGACAAGGCGCGCAGTCCAGAACTCTCTATCCGTTTCTGAATCGTCGAACGAAACGAATCGAAGCGCTATCTGCGAACGCGAACTGTAGAGCGCGCTGCCCAGCGTTCGCCCTCGCGCGTCGTTAACGCGCACGAGTTCGCCTGCCTGCGCGTCGCGCGTGTTGCTTACGTCGCTGCGATAGACCCAGAGGTTTCGCGCTCGCACACGCTCTGCCCCTCGCTTCGTTATTGTGACCGTTGCCGTCATGATTGCTGTACGACTATGATAACCGCTGAGGCTGAAATGACAACCGATGATGAATCACGAAGCGTCTATCTTGGTCTGGGAACAAATATCGGCGACCGCGAAGCTAACCTTCAAGAAGCCATCGAGCGCATCAAAGGACTCGGTTTAGAGG
>DATEKX010000110.1:0-3483 GCA_035277165.1 Blastocatellia bacterium
AATTAAAAAGGAACTAGAAGGAATAAAGATATCAGGAGAGAAAAATGAAGATACTCGCTTTTTTGAGAAACCACGCGCATTATTGGGGAGTTCCGCACCCCAGAGTCAGGGACAACCGCCTCATTCAAATATGTTATGAATGCGGGGCAGAACGCGAAGTAAAAATCGAATTGCGCCCCTCGCCCGTTGAAAATATCACGATACCAATACCTAACGATAATCTGGCTGCTTAAACAAGCCGAGGCGAGCGACGTTTGATTATCGCTCGCCTGATGAGGACGCGGCTCACTGCCCCCGAGCCGCGTTCAGCCTTCCAAGCTGCCGGTTGCGCCGGAGCCCTCCACCTCACTGACGACACCGCCTTTTTTTGCATAGCCGGTTCCACAAGCCGCGCAAGTTGTGTCTTCGTCCTTTTGAGCATCACGCGAAAGGTCGAGCTTAACGCCGCACTGGCACATCCAACCATTGATGCGTCCGGGATTTCCGACTACCAGCGCATAATCAGGTATGTCGCGCGTCACAACCGAACCCGCGCCGATAAAAGCATAACGCCCGATAGTATGCCCGCACACGACCGTCGCGTTAGCGCCGATGGAAGCGCCGCGTTTGACGAGCGTCCTTCGATACTCGTCTTTGCGCGATACGTGGCTGCGCGGGTTCGTCACATTCGTGAAGACCATCGAAGGGCCGCAGAACACGTCATCTTCAAGTTCGACCCCTGTATAAACGGAGACGTTGTTTTGAATCTTCACATTGTCGCCAAGACGAACATCAGGCGATATGACTACATTCTGGCCGATGTTGCAGCGTCGGCCTATCTTTGAATTGCTCATGACGTGCGAGAAATGCCATATCTTAGTCCCTTCGCCAATCTCACACGGCTCGTCAACGTAACTCGATTCGTGAACGAAATATTTTTTTTCCATTGATTATTGACCGCTGCTTTTCATCGCCTGCCCTTCTAAAACCGTAGGCGTCCCGCCCGCAGCCAGTGAACGCTCGGCGGCGTCGAGCACGCGCAAAACGCGCAGCCCACTTTCGCCGTCAGTCAATGGCCGCTCTCTTGTCTCGATTGATTTCAAAAACTGAAGGCACTGGCGGCGAAGCGGCTCGGATAATTCAAGACGTTCTGCTACGCCGTCGTTTTTCCACGTGACAGGCTCGCCGTTTACGAACTCGACGCCTTGATCGTAAATAATCAACTTGTCGTCTTTACGCACATCGTCAAACACGGCCATGCGTTTTGAGCCAACGACGACGAGCCGCTGCTCTTTGTAAGGATGAAGCCAACTGACAAATATGTGCGCGCGAACGCCCGTTGAAAACTCCATGTTAGTGACGGTCACATCGGCTATGTGCGGCTGCAGGTAAGCGCCGCCAGTTGCCGCAACCGACGTGGGCCACGCGCCGACCAGCCTTAGTATGATTGCAATGTCGTGCGGCGCAAAGCTCCAGAGGATGTTTTCTTCGCGCCTCACTTTGCCAAGATTCAGGCGATTGGAATAGACGTAGCGCAACTGGCCCAACTCGCCCGAAGCGACCAGTTCGCGCAGGCGCAGCACAGCCGGATGGTATTCGAGCAAATGGCCCACCATTAAAATCGCTTTGCGGCTCGCGGCAAGCTCTACGAGTTGCGCGCCTTCTTCAACGTCGAGCGTCAGCGGCTTTTCGACGAGCACATCTTTGCCCGCTTCGATTGCCGCTCGCGCAAGTCGCCAGTGAGTTTCCGCTGGGGTGGCTATCACGACGCCGCGAATATTTTTATCATCGAGCGCGGCGCGGAAATCTTTCTCTATTCGAGCGCCCGGAAATTTCTCTGCTACACGCGCAAGCGATGGCTCGCTCGTATCGCAAACCATGCCTAGCGCAGAAAGCTCGTAGAAATTCCTGACGTGATTGATGCCCCAGTAACCAGAGCCTATCACGGCAATGCGCGGGGGATTTGCTTTTAGTTCAAATGGTTCATTCATCGGTCGTGACAATGTATCAAAAGAGAGGAAGAATTTAAAATCTCGAATCGCAGATTAGATATCCTTTACTGGTTCGTGCGGTTAGGGTCATCGAATCCGAACACATCGCGATAGGCGACAGCAGAAGACGAAATCATCCACGGCACAGTGACGAATCCACCAATGAAACATCCGGCGAATCCGGCTGCGCTGATGGCTGAAAATACCAGTCCAACAATCCACCACATCAATGCATCGCGCGAGAAGATCATTCGCCCGACATCGTTGATGGCATTGGCTGCGTCCGTTCTTCGCTCAAGCAGGTAAGGGATGGTCAATCCCATGGCCGATACAAGAAATGGAGAGATGGCGAAGGCAAGCATGCCAGCAATCGGGCCGCCCTGGCTCGCTCCTGAAAAGCCCAGATGTACCAGCAGAAATATTACAAAGGCGAGAACCGCCTGCCAGAACTTGCCCGACCAGTTGAAAAGGTCGTTCATCTCGACCCGTTCCTGGCGCATAGTCTTGAACGCCATTCGATACAGACCCATCAACAGCGGCCCGGCTAAAACTCCAACCGTGGCAAAGCTCAGTATCAGTGAGAGAAACGTAGCCACAGACATCATCAACCAGTTCTGCGAATAAACCTTCCACCCGCCCGACAACCAGTCGCCGAGCCTGATATGCGATTGTCCCGTTTCGGCTGGCGGGTAGTAGGGCTGCGGCGGTTGAGGCGGCGTGTAAAAGTTCCCGGGCATATAAGCAGGGCCGGTTTCAGCAGTCTGGTTCGGATTGACAGGCCGAGTGCGCGAAAAATTCTGCGCCGGTGTATTCTGCGGCGGCATATTCTGCGGCGGCAAATTACGAGTAGGCTGATTTGAATCGGATAAAATCCAGTTGGAAGCTTCTTCGCCGGTCAGGTCGAGCGGCATGCCACAGCCGCGACAAAACTTCTCGCCTTCTTCTGTTCGTCTTCCGCAATTCGGGCACCAGTTCATAATTCGTTTTCGCTCCGTCTTAACCTTAACGTTTCATGCTAAGGCATTGTTGCGCGATACTTCAACCGATTAAATGGCGCGAGAATTTCCATGCCTTTTCAAAAACAGAATGGCTTCGCAAGGCTTAATATATCGAATTGTAATCAAGATACTATTTTCTTGACTCGATTAATGGATAGTGCTATAACGTGGTCGCCGTCACAGTTCTAATTCTCTTGATTTAATTTATCTGCCCGCGTTCTGGTCTGATCTAAAAGGAATTTATTTATGAAAACGTTCAGAGGGTCAGTACAAAAATCAAAATTATTAGGTTTGGTGGTCATAACAATTGGAGCAGTATATTTGGGAGGAAATGTTTGGTCATCAACAAACAAACTCCAAAAGAATAGTATACAAGTAAACAATCGCACGCAAAATTGCCAAGTCCTTAGCGCGGAAAAATATAATGGTTATGTCAAGCTGTACTTAAAGAACGATTCATCAAAAGACATAACTGCATTCGTAATTTCTTCGGCTATATCCCCTAATACTATTTT
>DATEKX010000111.1:0-2846 GCA_035277165.1 Blastocatellia bacterium
CCCGCAATTCAGGTACATAGGCAGGCTCGGCGAAAACGCCGTCTTTGAATTGACCGCGACGAAAGAGATCAAGCGGCTCCGGCGCGGCGACGTTGTTCAAGGCGTATGGCGTATTGACTCGATCAACGACTCAGGCGTTGAGTTGACGCACACGCAGTACGAGATTAAAGCTCGCGTGCCGTTGCAGGAAAAACCGAAATGAAAAGCGAAGCCGTAAATCATCTGCCAGTGAGCGACTGCGCGGGCGTTCGGTCGAACGAGCAAGGCTGGGCTTTGCTCGGCCTGCTGCTGGCGATGACCGTGATGAGCATCTTTCTGGTTTCGAGCATAACGCCAAACGTAAAAGTACAGATGCAGCGCGAGAAAGAAAATGAGATGCGCTATCGCGGCGAGCAGATGGCGAAAGCAATTGCGCGCTACTACAACGGCGGCAGACTCGGCCCGATTCAGTTGATGGTTCCGCCTCCATACGGTTATTTGACCGAGCTTAAAAAGTTGAGCGAAGGCGTTACTATCGGTGTGAGGGAGGTAAGATTTGCCCGCGTATCAGAGATGATTGAGCCGATGGTCAGCGATGAATGGGAGCCTGTGCGCGCGCGTGACCCGAGGATAATGAAATACCTGCAAGCATACGCCGCCGAAACAAATTCCATTATTCCTCAAAGCTATCTTCTGCTTGCAGGGCCGCCTCAGAAGTCGCACGCTCTTACGCCTCTAACTCCCTTAACTCCTTCTGACTCGACCAAGCCGCAGGGAAGCACGCCGCCGCAAGGAGGCAGTCCCGGAGTGATTACGCCGAAGCCTCCGCCAAAATCTGAAGCGCTTGATGACGACGATGACGACGACGATGACGATGATGACGACGATGACGATGATGATGCTGTGAATGATCCGCTCAAGCATCTTTTCGGCGGGTCGTCGGGGTTCGGCGGTTCGAATTCGGGTCCGGGCAAAAGTAATATCCCCATCATTGGCGTCGCTCCTAAGCGCAAAGGCTCTGCGCTCAAACCGCTGTATGGTATTGAAGAGTACGAGGATTGGATCTTTATTTACATCCCTGATTTCAACCAGAACAGACCGGGCAACTCGATACAGAACCCAAACCAGGGCAATCGCAGCAGGCCGCAAATAAGTCAGTGAAAGACCGAAACCGTTTTTCGCCCGCCGAATTTTGGTTTACACTCAACACTCCTATCGCAACGCGCGAAACATCCAAGTGCCCGTTTGCGTTTGCTCTGTAGCTCTGAGTTTTTCAGACAACCGAATAACATATAAAATTACACCCATTGAGCGTACTTCTTATGGCGACCACGACAAACAGGAAAGAACCTGATGATAAGACGCCCGCTGCCGGTTCAGGCGAAGCCGATGCCTCTGGCAGCGATTCGCATTTGATTCGCGGCGTAGGGCTTGGCAGCGCGACAACGCTGAACATGATTGACATGATAGGCGTTGGTCCGTTCATTACCATTCCTTCCATCATTGTGGCGATGAACGGGCCGCAAGCCATGCTCGGATGGATATTCGGCGCGCTGCTTGTGATGTGCGACGGACTGGTATGGGCAGAACTTGGCGCGGCATTGCCGGGGTCGGGCGGCTCGTACCGCTACTTGAAAGAGATATACGGCCCGAACAGGCTTGGCAGGTTCATCTCATTTTTATTCATCTGGCAGTTGACCTTCAGCGCGCCGCTTTCGATAGCATCGGGCTGCATAGGGCTGTCGCTGTATGCCAGTTATATCTGGCCCGCGCTCGGCCACACATTCTTTTCGCAGAGCGTAAGCTTGCCGATTCCTCTGATCGGCTCGTTCAATGCAAGCGTGCTGGTGACCGGGGGCACATTTGTTGCCTTTGGGACTATAGCGATTGCAGTCTTTTTGCTATATCGAAAGATCACCATCATTGGCCGTCTCTCAAAGTACCTCTGGGTCGGTGTACTGGCGACCGTTCTGTGGGTAATTTTCGCGGGTGTGACTCACTTTGACTCTTCGCGTGCATTCAGCTTCCCTGAAAACGCATTCACTCCGTCGCTCCAATTCTTTCAAGGTCTCGGCGCGGCGATGCTGGTGGCTGTCTACGATTACTGGGGATATTACAACGTCTGCTTTTTCGGCGGCGAAGTGAAAGACCCCGGTCGCACGATTCCTCGCGCGATAATCTATTCGATACTGGCTGTCGCAGCCATCTACATCGTGATGAACATCAGCATACTCGGCGTGATCCCCTGGCAGGAGCTTGCCGATACGACGAGCCCCGGAAACGAAGCGACACAAAGGCACATCATCTCGATCTTCATGCAGAGGCTTTACGGCGACTGGGCAGGGGTGCTGGTCAGCCTTCTGATAATGTGGACGGCATTCGCTTCCGTGTTTTCTTTGATGCTCGGCTATTCGCGCGTGCCTTATGCAGCCGCGCTCGATGGCAATTACTTCAAGCCCTTCGCGCGCGTTCATCCCACGCACCGTTTTCCATATGTTTCGCTGCTCGTGATGGGCGCGGTCGCCGCCGCGTGCTGTTTGTTCAGATTGATTGATGTGATAACGGCGCTCGTAGTTATAAGAATCACCGTGCAATTCCTCGCGCAGATAGTCGGAGTCATAGTGTTGAGAATACGGCGACCAGACCTGCCGCGTCCCTTCAGGATGTGGCTTTACCCGCTGCCATCCGTGCTTGCCTTTTTGGGTTTCGCTTACGTGTTGATTATGCGACCGAAATCCGCGTCATCAATCTGGGTCGCGGTTTTACTCATCGTCATCGGATCAATAATATATCTCATAAGAGCAAAGCGGCGACGCGAGTGGCCGTTTAGTGAAACAGCGCAACCGGCTAATTGATTCAAGCCGCGA
>DATEKX010000112.1:0-2524 GCA_035277165.1 Blastocatellia bacterium
GGGTCAGTTCTGTTGCTAGAAGACTTCGTCTCCCAATAGCCGTCCATGTTCTGTTGTCTGGTGATCCAATCGTGCGTCTGCTCAACCAATCTCTCGTCAACGGCCAGGAACTCGCGCGCGTCGTTGAGGAATCTGAGGGCGTATGCCGTAAGCGCGAGGTCTGCGTCGCCTTTGCCCCAGTAGGAGAAGCCGCCCTGCGGCGCGCGGTAAGTGAGCAATCGCGTGTAGCCCTCTTGCGCGTATAGTCGCGCCTGTTGGGCCACAGGCGGAAAATCCTCGCCGCGCTGTTTGTAGTAACGCAGTATAAGAATGCTCGGATAAGTAGAAGAGATCGTTTGTTCGGCGCAACCATAAGGCCGTTTCAGTATGGCTTCGATGCCTTCTGTGACATGCGCCATCAGGTTTGGATAAATCTTCAGCTCCGCTCGCGGCGAGTCTGGGATGGCATTGGTCGGGATGTTCATTTCAATCGTCGTCGTGTCACCTAAGATATGGCTTGAGTTTATGGTTTTCTCTTCGCCGTCGGGGTGAACTGTAACGCGCTTTTCGACGGTGTTGCTAAAGGCATCGCTCGTAACTGTGACGCGCTGCTTGCCCTTTTCGACAGGAGCAGTAGCGCGAACATAGATTATTGCGTTCGCGATTTCTCCGGGCGCGAGTTTGACTTGTTTGCGCGCAGCGCCTGTGATCTCAAACCATTGTTCGGGATTCATCTCGACATCTACTGTTTGAGTCTTCCTGAGATAGTTGCGCAATACGATGGGAAGCGAAATCTCGTCGCCTTGCGTAAGCACGCTCGGCGGATCAAGCCCGATGGAGAGAGGCTGAGAGTTTTGAGCAATGCCGGTTTCGACTTCGACGATTGGTAGCTCGTTGCTGGCGGACGAGAATTGAAGGCCGACGAGCAAGACGATTGAGCAAGAGACGGCGAGGACATGGTTATATCTCACGACACACCTCCGGCGGTTGGAATTTAAAAGAGACAGGATTAATCGTTTCAATCCTAGAATGATCCGAAACGCCTGTCTTGCTTTAAAGTTTCACAAAAACCGCACTGAAGTAGACGGCTCAGATCACTATTCTGTTAACACGGCCAAATCAAGCTGAACAATTATTTTTCTTCCCCGCTGGCCGTGGTCTCAGCTTTCTTTTCCATCGTCTTTATGTCGTTGTAATTCATGACGGCGTTGAAGAGCATGTTGAACTCGCCGTGATTCTGCCAGCGATAACAAGGGTTGGTCGAAAACAGAATCACTCGCCCGCTCCCCGTCGGCACGTCAACAATCGCGGGCCGGTTGCGAATCTCCGCAGCGCCTCTCATCAAACCGCTCAATATGGATTTGTCGCCGCCGGGAAACTGCATTAGCACCTGCTGCCCTCGGTTCCGCTCCGGCACTTGAAGCAGCGGGCCGTTAGCGTACCTGACGGGCACTGTCTTCTTCGCGTATCCATAAAAGATCGGATGCATTGACTGCATTATCTCTGCTTCAACAATCGGGCCGGGAGCGTAGAACTGCGACGAAGTGCGCCCCGCATCAATCGTGCGCGTCAGGCCGAACTCTGCCGGAAAAAAGCTCGCGCTTCCCATCGTGATGAGCAGGCCGCCGGAGTTTACGAACTTCTCGAACTCGGCGACGCCCATAAGCCCCATCCCTCCCGTGATCTCTTCCGATTCGCCATACATTCCGAGGTTCTTAAACTTGTCGGTCTTCGTGTAGGCAATGGGCTTGCTCCTAGGCTCTATGTCATAGACTATGCGTTTGCCGCTGCCTCCCTGATTCGGCATGATGATTACATCGTAAGAAGCGCGAAGGTCGCCTTTCTTAACGCGCTCTTTGTAGATCAAATCGAAAGGCACTTCGAATTTGTCCAGCGCGTAACGAACCCATCCCACTTCCTGCGTGTTTCCCCACAGGCTGTAGACAGCTACTCGCGGCATGTCCAGTTCATGCATCGGCACGTTCGGCAAACTTGCGAGCGCCGAGGCAGTCAGACCTGATCGCTCGACCGCCGCGCGCACAATCTTGTGAACATCTTTGCCGCTCTGGTTGACAGGTACTATGAACGAGCCTGCGGGAAACTCTGTGTTGCCATCTTTGAACGACTGCTCGACGGCCTGAACCTTCAGCTCTTTCAAGCGGTAGCGCAACGTGATCATGTTATTCGAGCCGTAATGCCCTATGGCATATGCCGCCCCGGCTTCACCGCCGTTTACAGTCCCGGCAACATCTACCTTTGTGACAGGCTCTACGCTCGCGTCTAGGATTGCTTTGTCGGCAATCTCTTTGACTTCCGTTTGCATCATCAATCCCATCGTCCAGCCGGTGTCGTCATAGGTGCGAAGACTGGGGTCGGGGAAATCCTGTTTTTCGAGCAGTATTTTCGCCAGTCTCCCGTAAGGCTGATCGCGCTTGATGACATAAGAGCCTGCCGGAAACGTGACATCTTTCAACTTGATCTCAGCAGTCGCGCGGCCAATTTCTATGCCTTGAATTCTGAGAGTGTTGACCAGTTGAGCTACGCG
>DATEKX010000113.1:0-4295 GCA_035277165.1 Blastocatellia bacterium
CTCGCGCGTTTCGGATTCTTTCAAGATGAGTGGCTGCGCGGAGGCCCTGTTCGCCGATGGGTTCCTAAAGCTTATGCCGACCGTCCTGTCTATGTCTTCGAGACAGGCGGCAGCACCGGCGTTCCCAAATCGAGAATAAGCATTGATGATTTTCGCCTGGATTATGAAGCGTTCAGCGGGACGTTGCCGGACGACGCTTTCCCGAAAGGCGCGGATTGGTTGATGCTAGGCCCTTCGGGGCCGCGAAGGCTGCGCCTCGCCGTCGAACATCTGGCTCAATATCGCGGCGGCATCTGCTTTATGGTAGACCTTGACCCTCGCTGGGTCATCAAGTTGATCAAGATGAATCAACCTGAGATGGCCGAAAAATACAAACAGCATGTTGTTGATCAGGGACTCACGCTGCTTAAAGCTCACGACAACATTCGCTGTTTGTTCACTACTCCGAAACTGCTCGAAGCTCTATGCGAAAAAGTCTCTTTGAAACGCATGGGAATCAAAGGCGTGTTCTGCGGAGGGACAGAGATGACTCCGCAGTTTCATCGCTTCGCAGTCGAAGAGTTGCTCGACGGAGTCTACTTCGCGCCGACTTATGGAAACACTTTGATGGGGCTTGCGGTTCATAAACCGCGCGTGGCCGAAGATAACTTCGCCGTCATCTATTACCCGCCTGCCCCGCGAGCCATGATCGAAGTCGTTGATCCTGATAACCCTGATCACGTTGTTGATTATGGCGGAACAGGCCGTGTGCGACTGACTACGCTAACACGCGAATTCTTCATGCCTCGTTTTCTCGAACGGGACGAGGCCGAACGCGAAGCGCCCTGCGACCTATATCCGTGGGACGGAGTTCGCAACGTCCGACCGTTCTCAAGATTCCAGACCACGGTCGTTGAAGGCGTGTATTAGAAGATACAACTTTTTGCACTTGGCGCGAGCAGTATGATTTATAGTGGCAAAGAGAGTGAAACGGGTTCGTTATGATACATATACCTCTGCTTAGAAAAGGCGAAGCTTATAAGAGTTTGGATGTTGTGTGGCTTCCGCACCATCGCACACGCGAGCCGTTCGTTGAGATCAGTCAGGCCAACAGCGGACTGATTCGCCGCGACCTGTTGGATCAGCAAGCGAACCGCAATGCGCTTGCTGCGCTCTCTACTAAAGAGCTGCTTGAGATTTGCGTCAAGGCTGCCGATCACTTCATCAACGACCAGCTTCCCATCGGCGACGACGCGCAATCTCCTGAAGATTATGTGGAGCAAATTTCTGCCACCACAGGGCTTCCATACGCGCTCGTTCGCAAGAACATGAAAAAGATTCACAGCATGCTGGCGCAGATGGAGAGCGTGCTCGGCGGCCTGACCAGAGGACTCGATCTGTCCATTCTCGATGCAGGATTCGGAGAGCTTAACGGGCAGGCTTTGAGCTTTTATCCGCGCACTGAGTCTTTAGGCATAATCCTGCCAAGCAACTCTCCCGGCGTTCACTCGCTTTGGATACCGTCTATCGCTTTGAAAACGCCTCTCGTCTTAAAGCCGGGCAGCGCAGAACCATGGACTCCTTATCGAATCATTCAAGCGTTGCTTCGCGCAGGGTGTCCGCGCGAAGCGTTCAGTTATTATCCGGCAGACCATGCAGGAGCAGGTGAAATCCTGCGCCGTTGCGGTCGCGGGATGTTGTTTGGCGATTCTTCATCTACGGGGAAATGGCAAGGCGACCCGCGAATCGAAATACATGGACCGGGCTATAGCAAAGTGGTCATCGGCGAAGATTGCATTGATGAATGGGAGAAGTACCTCGACGTTATGATCGCTTCGATTTTAGAGAACGGCGGGCGCTCTTGCGTCAACGCATCGGGCGTATGGGTTCCCCGGCACGGCAAAGAGATTGCCGAAGCGCTGGCCGAGCGACTGGCCGCAGTTGTGCCGCGCGCAGCAGATGACGAACAAGCGCAGATAGCTCCGTTTGCCGACCCGAACGTCGCCGCGCGAATCTCTAAAATGATAGAGCAAGGGCTGGCAGAACCCGGCGTGCGCGATGTCACGGCCTCGTACAGAAACGGCGAGCGGTTGGTGTCGTGGCAAGGCTGCTCTTATCTTCTGCCGACCATCGTTGAATGCGAAACGGCGGAACACGGCCTCGCGAATCGCGAGTTCCTGTTCCCATTCGCAAGCGTTGTCGAAATCAAGCAGGATGAGTTGCCCGACCGCCTCGGCCCCAGTCTTGTGATAACAGCGATAACATCGGATGACGATTTTGTTCGCAGGCTTATTGCGTCTCCGCTTGTTGACCGTTTGAACATCGGCGCTGTTGCTACGAATCAGGTCAGTTGGGATCAACCGCACGAAGGAAATTTGTTTGAACATTTGTATGCGCGGCGGGCGTTTCAGAAAGCAGGGTAGAATTACAATTAAGAATTAAAAATTAAGAATTAAGAATCCTCTTCGATTCTCGACTCTTAATTTTTAATTCTTAATTCTTAATTGGTTTTATGAAGCTACTTTATATCACTGCCGGAGCCGCAGGCATGTACTGCGGCAGTTGCCTTAGAGATAACGCGCTGGCTGCGGAAATGATTCGGCAGGGGCACGATGTTTCGCTCGTGCCTATCTACACGCCGACCCTGACGGATGAAAACAATGTGAGCCAGGAAAAAGTCTTCTTCGGAGGTATCAGCGTTTACCTGCAACAGCACGCGGCTTTCTTTAGAAAGACCCCCTGGCTGCTCGACCGTTTGTGGGATTCTTCATTCGCGCTGAAGATGGCTTCAAACCGCTCGATTCCTGTTGACCCGCGAATGCTTGGTGAACTGACTGTTTCTATGCTCAAAGGCGAAGACGGATACCAGAGCAAAGAACTGCACAAAATGATTCACTGGCTGCGAAGCGAGTCTGCGCCTGACGTGATAACGCTGCCGAACTCTCTTTTGATCGCGCTTGCGCGCCCGATCAAAGAAGCCTTGAATCGCCCCGTGTGCTGCACGCTTCAGGGCGAAGACCTGTTTTTGTCAGGTCTTGATAGCTCTTATTGCAACCAGTCGCTCGAACTGATACGCGCTAATGTTGAACACGTAGACGCCTTTGTATCAGTGAGCGGCTCTTATGCGAATTTCATGTCAGACTATCTGGGCATACCTGAAAACAAGATTCATGTGGTGCCGCTCGGCATCAACCTGGAAGGCTATCGCGTAAGACAACATCACAGATCAGATGTTTTTACGGTCGGGTATTTTGCGAGAGTGGCTCCCGAAAAAGGATTGCACGTTTTGTGCGAAGCATACAAAAATTTGCGCGAACGTAATACTGCTCCGAAAGCAAGGCTTGAAGTTGCAGGCTACCTGGCTCCTGAACATAAACCATATCTGAACGCCATCGAGAGCAAGATGAAAGAATGGGGCTACGGCGACGAATTTCATTACAGAGGCGTTTTAGATAAGCGAGAAAAGATTGAGTTCCTGCACACTCTTGATGTGTTCTCAATCCCCACGACTTATGACGAGCCGAAGGGGCTTTCTTTGCTTGAAGCGATGGCTTGCGGCGTGCCTGTAGTGCAGCCTCGTCGCGGAACATTCCCCGAAGTCATCGAGAAAACATCCGGCGGTATTCTGGTCGAGCCGGATGATGCGAGCAGTCTGGCCGATGGGCTTCTGGCCGTTTGGAAGAATCCTTCGCTTGCCGAAGAACTGGGCCGCAACGGTTATGAGAATGTGCGCGCATTCTATAGCGCCGGTCGCATGGCCGACCGCGCGCTGGAAGTCTATGCTAGTCTTGTTGAGAAAAGTGTGAACGCAGTATCGGTAGAAATCGCCTGAGCTTGTTCGTTAAGTATTCAAGGTTTCCACATTGCTAGAAGTCTCCAACCTTACAAAAGAATATCCAACGCCGCGAGGGTCGCTTCTCATACTGTCAGACATATCGCTGCGATTATCTCGCGGCGAAGCTGTTTCGATAATGGGGCCATCGGGCAGCGGCAAAAGCACGCTGCTTCACATACTCGGCGCTCTTGAGCCACCAACATCAGGCAGCGTCACGCTCGATGGCAGCAACCCGTTCGAGCTTGACGCGAAGGCGCTTGCGGCATTCAGAAATCGAAAAGTGGGTTTCGTATTCCAGGATCACTGTTTGTTGCCGCAATGCTCTGTGTTGGAAAATGTACTGACTCCGACTCTGGTTGCCTCGTCTGGCAATGGTTCGATTGAACGAGCGCGCGCGCTGCTCGATCAAGTCGGGCTTGCCGAGCGAATGGATCATCGCCCTTCTGAATTATCGGGCGGCGAAAAACAACGCGTAGCTTTG
>DATEKX010000114.1:0-4679 GCA_035277165.1 Blastocatellia bacterium
TCTCTATCATCTCTGCGCCACCTCTGCGTCCTGCGGCGCCTCTGCGGTGAACTAACCTTCAAATACGAATTCGCTGATGCTTTCAACGATGCGACGTGCGCCTTCGCCGAACAGCATTGTCAGATGATTGCCGGGCACTTCTACATAACGACAGTTCGCGAGTTCTTCGGTCGTCGCTTTCGCCTGCTCGAAAGGCACGATTGGCGGAGTGCCGGGTGGGCCATAAGGGCCGGGCGCGTGAAGCAGCAACACTGGCTGGCGTATGCGAGCGATGTGTTCGTTCCAATTCTCCTGTTCGGCTTTGTCCATAGCTTCCGCGATGTTTTCCGGTCGAGACCTCGGACGCACCGAGCCGTCTTCGCATATCTCAGCATCAGCGCGAAAGTAACTTTCAATAGTTGGGTCCCACCACTCGTAAAAGAATGGCGCGCTCTTCATCGCCCTCACGTAGAGTTCCCACGAAGGCACGGTCTTGCCCAGACGGGCGAGTGAAGGCTTGATCAGCGCGCGAGAATTTTTATTGACCAGCCCGCTTGATGCGTCGAGCGCCACGAGTTTAGAGACTCGCTCAGGATAGTTGGCTGCAAGATAGAAAGTCAGCATGCCGCCGAATGAATGACCGCACATTATCGTCTGATTGATACCTAAAGAATCCAGCAGCCCTACGACATCAGCCGCGTGGTCTGCCATCGCGTAACCTGTCGCGGGTTTGTCGCTCAAGCCTCGCCCGCGCAGGTCGAGCGCCAGCACGCGAAAGCGAGGACTCAATCCGGCTTGAATCAAGCCATCGAAACAGTTTGCATTAGCAGTCAATCCGGGCAATAAAATTAAAGTCGGTTCATCACCCGAATGATCAATGTAGTGCAGCTTGATGCCATTAACTTCAGCAAAATTATTCATAACACCTCTTCCGATTTTCATTCATATAAACTTTCAAGCATGTCCCGGTATCGCTCTGTCACGACGTTGCGTTTGATCTTCATCGTCGGCGTGATCTCGTCTCGCTCGACGCTCAGGTCATTATCGAGTATGACAAATTTTCTGATTGCTTCCGTTGATGAAACTCTGGCATTCGCGCGCTCGACTATGCTCTCGACAAGCGCACGCATTTCATTACCGTATTGTCGGCTCTCGATTGGGTTGAGCGTGATGAGCGCCACGAGATAACTTTTGCCCTCGCCATACGCCATCGCATGACTGATCAGAGGATGCTCTTTAAGCAGATTTTCAATCAGGGCCGGAGCTATGTTCTTGCCTGTTGATGTAACGATCAGTTCTTTCTTGCGACCTGTGATCTTCAAAAAACCATGTTCATCAATCTCGCCTAAGTCTCCGGTCAACAGCCAGCCATCGCGAAAACTTTCCGCCGTCTGCTGAGGGTCTTTGTAATAGCCGCTGAACATCATCCGGCTTTTAACCATAACCTCGCCATCATCGGCTATCTTCACCTCACATCCGGGCATCGGCGGGCCTACGGTTTGGAAGCGATAATCATTCGGGCGATTGAATGCGACGCAAAGATTTTCAGTCAGGCCATAGGCCTGCAAAATCGGGAGGCCGAATGCGTCGAAAAATTCCTGAATCGCTACGGCCAATGGAGCGCCCCCGGATGTTGCCACCTGTATTTCGCCGCCAAAGTAGCTTTTGATCCTGCTCAAAAATGGCGCGGCTTTCTGCTCGTGCTCGACGCGCAAATCTTCGAGAACTGGTTCACCTGTCTGGCGCAAGCGGCTCAAGACGCGCCCCAGGTCGAGCGCTTCGTGAAACTGTCCTTGTTCTTCGGGCGAGCATTTTTCAATATCGCTTATGATGCGCGCGTGAACCTTCTCGAAAAAGCGCGGCAGGCTGGCAAAGACAGTCGGCTTTACTTCCGGCATATATTCCCAGAGCCGCGCCGGGTCGTCTACGAAATAGGCCGACGCGCCTGCATATAATCGGTTGTAGAGTCCAGAAATCCGCTCGGCTACGTGGCAATAAGGCAAGTATGAAAAAGAACGGTCTGAGTCGCGCAGGGCAATCGTTGCTCTGAGCGATTCGACGCTGTTGATTATGTAGCGATGGCTCAGGCAAGCGCCTTTGGGCGACGAGGTCGTGCCTGAAGTGTAAACCATCATGGCCGTATCATCCGGCTCTGCGCTTTCGCCGCGTTGTTTGAGAGTCGCGTCACAGCTTTCGCTCTCGTCGCGGCCCAGACGCAAAAATGCCTGATAGCTCCAAACATCACGGCTTGCTTCGGCGGCTCGGCTATCAAGCGCGATGACAGCTTTGACTCGCGGCAGTTCTTTGCGAATGCTGAGTATCTTGTCCAGTTGAAGACGGCTATCTACCAAAACGAACTCGGCGTCGGAATGATTGATGATGTATTTGCACTGCTCTGCCGAACTGGTCGGATAAAGGCCGACGCTTATGCCGCCTGCGATGATCGTGCCGATGTCTGCGACAGGCCATTCAGGAACTGCGCCCATAAGTATGCAAAGGGGTGTTCCTGTTTCAAGCCCCATTGAAATCAATCCGTAACCGAACTCGTGCGCTTCACTATTAAACCTCTCCCATGACAGGCCAGTCCATTGATCGTTCAGCCGCACATAAAAAACATCTCGGCCCTGATACTGCTCGGTTCTTTCACAAAAAAGCGAATAGATATTCCGGTACTTCATCAGGCTCAATTTTACATTGCCGGGAAGGGTGAAGTCTCCCGGCAATATCTTAGAAACTGCATTATAAAGAAGCTCCGTAGGAGCGACCTGTCTATAGCAATGGTTGAGCAACTTGTTCGTAGCTCCGTAGGAGCGACCTCGTGATTTATAGGTCGCTCCTACGGAGCTACATAACCTTTCTATTCCACAGATACTATAGACAGGTCGCTCCTACGGAGCTTCTCAATCGACTTCTTAAAAGTGAACCTTCAACGCGAACTGAATCACGCGCGGCCCTGCGCTGGTCGAAGTGATTCGACCGAAGGTGGCCGGGACTGCGATGTTGCTGTTCGGGTTCGCAAAGTTCGCAATGTTAAAAATATTGAAGAACTCCGTACGAAACTCCGCTCGAACAGCTTCCGTGATCGGAATAAATTTAACGACAGAGAAATCCACGTTCTTCTGTCCCGGCCCGCGAAGTATGTTTCGCCCTGAATTGCCGAACCCGGCAGGCGCGACGAACGCAGTCGTATCAAAAAATTTATTCAAGCGGCTTTGGACCGAGCCATCAAGTTCGGCTGAACCCGAAAAGCCCGTAGCGAAATCCGCTCGGTTGAAGACGGTTGCCCCGATTGATTGAAATACCGAAAAGGGCAGCCCCGATTGCAGAGTCACGATCCCTGCCAGTTGCCAATCATTCAAAACTTTTCCCGCGACGGTTGAATTGCCTTCATAAAAACGAGGCAAATCATAAACGAAGCTCGTGACAAAGCGATGCGTTCGATCAAAGTTCGATACTCCCCGCTGCGTGCGGAAGTCCTGTTGGTCGCCCGGCAGCGTCGTCAACTCGTTGGCAAATTCGCCTGAGTATTCATCAATGGATTTGCTCAATGTGTACGACGCAAGGAACTGCAAGCCGTGCGAGTAACGCTGAGTCAGGCTCAGTTGAAGCGAGTTGTAGTTCGACACGCCCGATGTTTGAACTTGCTGCGTGCCGTTGAGTATTCCCTTGCTGCTTGAAAAACCCGGAAAGCGAGCAACCGTTTGTCCCGGCGAAAGCTGATTCAGATTGAAAACCGTCAACAGCTTCGTCCCCTTCGAGCCGACGTAGGCAGCTTCGAGCAACGTCCTTTGTGCCACCTGCCATTGAACGCCGAGGCTGTATTGCTGAACATAAGGCGCGCTCAAATCGGGCGAAACGAACAGGCCCGTGATCGCAACCGGCGCGAGCGGGACGCGGCCTACGCCTGGAATGAAGGTCGTGATGAATATCGGCGCGGGGTTCGTCGCGGCAACAGGGAAAGCCGTAGGCTGAGGCACATCCGGGAACGGGTCGGAGATGGGCACGATGAATCCTGCGGCGGGCACGCTTACACCTGCGGCGATGATCCCGTATGGATAATTGAAAAGCTGCGAGTTGGCGAACCGCGTCGAGAAGCGATCATAGTAGATGCCGTAGCCGCCGCGAATGACTACGTCATCGCCAATGGCTTTCCACGCGAACCCAAAACGAGGCGCAAAGTTGTGCGTGCTCGGGTTGATCGTGTCTCCGATTTCAGGCACGCCCGGCAGCGGATTGTCGGCACCGCCGACTTGCACTATTCCGTTGGGCGGCGGCGCGGGCGAGGCGGCTGTGCCTACTCTGAAACCGGCAGGATCAAAATTGACCAGTCGCCCGCGAATGTCTGAAATCCCGCCGAAGTATTCGTAGCGCAACCCGAGATTGAACGTCAGACGACTAGACACACGGAAATCATCTTGAACGAAAGAGCTGAAGTCGGTTGCGCGAATGCCGCGATCAGGCACGCCCGACCCGAGCAGCGATGTTCCAACTTGCCCGCGCAAAAAATCCTGAAACGTATTGAAGATCAACTGGCCGCGCGAGAAAAAATTGAAGAACAGATTCGCTTGATTGCGTCGAAATTCTGCGCCCGCTCGAATCGCGTGGCGGCCTCGAATCATCGAGACAGTATCGCCTAAAGTAAAGGTATTGACTGCCGCGCCTTCGTCGGCAAGCGTGGTCGAGCCGATGGTGAATGCGCC
>DATEKX010000115.1:0-7890 GCA_035277165.1 Blastocatellia bacterium
TGATCCTGCTCGTGGCCTTCCCATTGCGTTTTGTACTCGATTGGCAACTTGTAGTCGCGCGAGAGCGGCGTGCGCCCGCCGGGTTCATGGTCTTTGCGAAGCGCGTGGCCGACGAACTCTTCGTGACAGAGTATGCGGCGCAGGTCCGGGTGATTGCGAAAGTTGATGCCGAACATATCGTATGTTTCGCGCTCCCACCAGTTCGCAGTCTTCCACACGCTCGACACCGAATCGGCTTCGGGGCGGGATTCAGGCAAAGGCACTTTTAACCGCACGCGATGGCCGTGATCTATCGAATACATGTGATAAACGACATTAAACCTTTCGTCGCTCGTCTTCTCAGGATAACCGAGGTAATCAAGCCCCGTGATGCTGCTCAACAAATCGAATTTAGTCGTCGGGTCTTCTTTGAGCGCGCGACAGATTTCAGTAATCCTATCGGGCCTGACGGTAATTGAAAGGTCGCCGCGAGCATCATCGATGTCGAGAACCTGATCTTTGAAGCGACCTTCGATTGCGGCAACTGTGGGGTTTTGCGGAGCGGCAGGCTCGCGCGTGATCTGCACAAACTGCAAGGCTTCGCGCGCCTGCTGTTGGGCGATCAACAGAGGTTTGGGCGAGCTTTCGGTGATCTCTTTTCTCATACGGGCGCGCAGTTCTTCGCGCGCGTCCGCGTCAATCATCTTCTCTTTCTGGATTATCCCTTGAATCATCAAGACGGCTTGCAGCACGGCTTCGGGCGAAGGCGGGCAGCCCGGTATGTAAACGTCTACGGGAATAATTTCGTCAATGCCCTGCATAACATGATAAGCGCGATAAAATCCGCCCGACGTTGCGCACGCGCCCATCGAAATGACCCATTTCGGGTCGGGCATCTGGTCATAGATCCTTTTAAGCACAGGCCCCATCTTGTCCGTGATGGTTCCCATAACCATCATTAAATCGGATTGGCGAGGCGAGAAACGCACGACTTCTGCGCCGAAGCGCGCAAGGTCGTAATGCGCCGAAACGACCGACATGAACTCGATTGCGCAACAGGCCGTGCCGAACGGCATCGGCCACAACGAACTCTTACGCGCCCAGTTCGCCGCATAATCTATAGTCGAAGTTATGATGTTGTCGCCAATATTAGACTCAGTAGCCATCCGCTATCCTCTTTCTAAACTGCCGTTCGCTTGAGGCGTGAACCGGATTTGCAGTTATCTCGGATTGATTAGAATCTCCAAATAAAAATCTTATCGCCCGCTTACAACGGAGTCAAACTGCGACTTGTTCGGGGGTGTAGTATTTCGAGAGCAAATCACAAGGCGTATATAGCAAAGGTCAGCGTCCGTATAGAAACGATGTGCGAATGCAAAAATTCAATCTACAGATTAGGCTCAATGTTGTCAACGAAGTCATCTTGTCGCTAACGTTTGCGCTGCCTGAACCGGCGAACTTTGGATATGTTGCCGCAGTCTTTCATGCTGCACCACTGGCGACTGCGATTACGGCTCGTGTCAAAAAACAGCCAGCCGCATTGATCGCCGCCGCATTGTTTTATTCTCGATAAATCGCCCGAAGTCAGAAGCTCTGTTGCCGATTGAGCAAGAGGCCAGAGCAGGCAATCAAGCGCTTCACTGCCACCATCCCACACCAGACGGTAATCGTTTTTAGTATGAATCAATCGCTCGTGGCTTCTGGCAACCGCCAATTCCTGATTCAGTCTTTCCAAGTCCGCCGCTTCAGGTTGCCAACCCTCTACGACTGACCTGAAAAGCCTGTAAATCGCTTCCCGCAATCTCAAGCCCCTTTCAAATACAATGGCTGTGGCCTCCGGTTGCTTTTCCGCAAGTCGCAGCAGGTTTCCAGCCTCTTTATCCGTAACCACTCCGACCTGCCTGCTCCAAACAACCATATCCATGTAACCGCTCAATTTATCCCCTAAGACAGCGTCTCGATAATCTCTCAACCCATTCTTCGGAGCGTTGCGACTCCGCCCGCCAACGGTGTTGACAAAGTCCAGGCTCAGTCCCCCTCCAAGCAGCTTGAAATGACTCTCTTGTAAATTGACAGCCATAACCATTCTTCTCCGCTTGCTATTATAAGCCTTTCAGTCTGTAACCATCAAAATTCTTTTGACAGGTTACAGCGCTTTGATTATTATGTAACCGCTTTAGACGATTTAAGTGGTTACGTAAAGGAGATAATATGTCAGAGATAGCTACCATCATTGATGAGTTGAAAAACATTCACGACGGCGACGCATGGCACGGCCCGTCGCTGAAAGAAGCCTTGACCGATGTGACACCGCAACAGGCCGCAGCGCGCCCGATTGACAATGCGCATAGCATCTGGGAGCTTGTGTCGCATATCAAGGCATGGGAAAACGTCTGGCGCATCCGGCTCGAAGGACATCAGGCAACAGAGCCGGAAGAAGGAGATTTCCCGCCGGTTAAAGAAGTGAGCGAGCAAGCGTGGGCGCAGTCCGTAGCAGAGCTGGATGCGGGTCATAAAAGATTGCTCGGCGTGATTTCAGAGCTTTCCGAATCTGTGCTGGGAGAAACGGTTGTCGGCGCAGAGTATTCGATTCGTTTTCTGCTGCGTGGTGTAATTCGCCATCACATCTATCACGCAGGGCAGATTGCGCTGCTCAAGAAAGCATCCTCTTAGCTTGAGTCGAATATCGGAGTTTCGATAGACTCAACACGTTCAGGTCGCTCCACAGAGCTTCTTGTTTGTAAGAGGTGAATTCTTATGAAACGTATCGCGCATCTGGTTATGCTGTTGTTGGTTTTGCCTTTCTCGCTTCAAGCTCAGGCCAGCGGGCAACAAAAGGCAGCCGCCCCTGATTCAGAAGTCGAGCGAGAGATAAAGCACATCTCGCAAGAGTTGCTCGATGCGATTGCGCTCGGCAATAAAGCCGTTTGGGAGCGTTACCTCGCCGACGATTGCATATACAGTGACGAGAATGGGCGCACGTTAAACAAGGCTCAATTGCTTGAGGAACTGCGCCCATTGCCTGCGGGATACAGCGGCACGATCACGATTGCAGAATCGCAAATCCGTGTTCACGGAGACGCGGCGGTGATTGCTAATCGTATGATGGAAAATGAAACTATTCACGGTCAGAAGATAATCACCGAATATCACGCGACCGAAACATACGTGAAGCGCGACGGGCGATGGCAGATGTTGGCTTCGCACGTGATCGTCGTTCCGAGCGAGCGAAAGTCAATCACGCTCGATCCAAAAAGTCTGGATGCTTTCATAGGGCAATATGAGATGGCTCCGGGCGTGACCTACACCATCGCTCGCAAAGGCGACAAATTGATTGGACAGCGCGCGGGGCGTTCCGAAGAAGAGTTGCTGGCGATGGCCGAAAACATCCTTTTCCGCAAAGGCGCTGTGCGCGGCGAGAAAGTCTTTGTCAGAGACAATACAGGGCGCGTCACGCAGATGATAGACCGTCGCGATAACAACGATCTTATCTGGAAAAAGATCAAATGAAAGCGGAAAGGACAAACCAATGCTTGAAGTGGTGTTGAAACGATTTGAGAATCCCGATGAGGTTCGCCAGTTCGAGAAGGGAAAATTCGAGATCGTCACAATCGGCGGAATGACCATCGGCAGAGCTACGTATGAACCGGGATGGAAATGGTCTGAACACATAAGCCCTATTGCAGGAACGCCGTTCTGTGAAGTAGCACACGTCGGGATGGTAATCTCAGGAACAGCGACAGCAGCGATGAAAGATGGGCAAATCCACGAACTGGGGCCGGGTGTTATTTTCTACATTCCTCCCCTTGCGCACGATAGCTGGGTTGTGGGAGATGAACCCTATGTGTCGCTGCATTTTCTGGGAGCAGACCACTACACAAAATGAGGGCGTAAAATCATTGCAAAATCTTTCGCAACGATACTTCTACTATTAAACCGAGGGTTCCGCTTGAAGGCGGCGCGACAACCTGAAAAGCTCTCAATCAGATTAAGGATTCGCCAGCAGCTTGAAGTAAGCGGCGGCCTTTGAGCGAGCGGCGGGCGGCAGGCTCTGCGACGCTGAAGCTGTGCCTGTGCTTTCATCGCGACCAAGCGCGGCGGACATCTCGCTCGCAACCTGAACCAACAACCCGAAAGCATCCTGCGCTTCAGTTGAAGCAGGCTCATCGAGCATCCGCGCCAGTAACTTCAGCTTCGACGCCGATTCTACAATCAGGCTCGCGCCTTCGCCTCGGATGCTCAACAACTCTTCAGCCGCCCGGTCTACTTTCTGCCTTGCCACGTCTTTACTCTTCGACTGCGCAAGCATCCGCGCGGCCTCGTAGACGGAAGTGAGAGCAGCGCGAAGCTGTTTATCGAATGCGCTCTCCTGTTTTCGAGCGACCCGCTCAAGCCGAGAGCGTATGCCATCGAGCGCGCCCAGATAACGCCGCTTCAAATCAACAGGCTTTGATTTGGCAGCAACGCGAGTGAAATAACGCGCCCCTTTTTGAGCCGCTTTCAGGTGCGCGATTGCTTCTTTCTCGAACTCCATCGCAGTCGCGGTGTCAGTCGCTGAGAGCGCGCCTTCGGCCCTCCACATCGCGCGAATGGCGAGAATCATTTCGCGCAAAGATTCGCTCGCGCTCGCGGGCACATCCGGCACGCTGCCGTCGCGCAGTTTCGCGCTTTCCGGTTCAAGCTCTGACTCATCTTTCGGCGGCGACTCGGAATTGCCGTCTTCTGTGTGATCGTGCGCAGGCTCGATTTCAATAAACTGGTTGAAGCTATCGCGGAACCGGCGCTGTTCCAAGGCTATTTCCTGCGAGCGCGAAGTGAAAACTTCGTTTGAAAGCTTGCCGCGTTGCTTGTGGAGTCTTTCGGTCTTTATCAATATCATTCGCTCGCTCGTCAGGTACTTCAACGCTTCGTCAGGCATCATGTCATCGAGCGAAATCTTTAACGGCTCAGGCCCGGCCACTTGAATGATGATGTTTTCCGAATAGCCGACACCCGGCCCTGTGATGTTGTTGCGATCAACGGCTTCCGCGTGAAAAACGATAGATGTTCCGGGCGCTACTTTAAGCGATGCAAGGTCGAGTTGAGCCGCGCCGCGCGATTGCCCTTCTGTGTTGACAGCCGCGCGATTGACGTTGACTTCTCCGCTCTCGAAGCGCGATGCGTCGCCTTCGCCCGTCGTTTTGATGTACTTCAACTTGATCTGGGCTATGTCGTAATCATCTTTGGCGGCGATCTCTATCGAAAGCGATTCAGGGCGATTTGTTGATGTAAACAGCAAATCCGAAGCGGGCCTTGTGATGTGAACTTCAGGTGAATTGTCTTTAAGGGCACGGATGCTATAAACGCCTTCCCACTTCCAACCGGACTCTGCCAGTCCGGTCAAAGAAATTTTGTAGTTTCCATCTTCATTCACGACAAACGAAGCGCGATACGACGACTGGTTTTCGCGTCCCATCTTGATCGCAGTCGCTCCGCCGATAGATAAGAGCGCAGCATTTATCTCTCGATCAGTTTTTATGCTGACCTCCGCTCGCGTGCCGTGGAGCGCGACGATGTTGCCTTCGCCGGTTTGAACGATGGGGCCGCGTCGCGTGTACGCAGGTGGATAGAGTTCAACGCGCAACTCTTCAACGACACCTGAAATCTGCGCCGCGAGCGGTTCAGATGCGCGAAGCTCTGCGTTCAGAGAAATCGCTTCCGAACGATCAAACAACACCAGCCTGCGGAACTCGGCGTGCGCAACGCGAGGCGAGAGACTGAAGATCAGTGCGTAAACGGCAAGCGTCGCAGAGAACAATAATAAAACTGCGCGGCCCGGATGAAGATTGATTACACGGGCAGGCGTTACGGATTCGAGCTTGCGTGAAAGATCGTTTTCTATGCGCGCGCGCAGGTACGCGGGCAGACCGGCTTTGCCCATATCACATTCGGCTATTGTGAAAAGCTGATTGCCGAGCGTCGTCGCGCGCTGTTCGACCAGCACAGCCGCCCACATCGCGCCGCGACTTCTCGAATTGCGAATCAGATCAAATGCCAGCCTCGTAATCACGAGCAACAAGGCGCTGACGGTGATTGCCAGCCGTGTTTTGAAAGAGAAACTGAAGCGATAATCTGCAGCGCCGAAGAGGATGAAGAACAAACCGGCTAGTGCCGTCATCCACAACAACGCTTTCAAAAAGTCGCGCGAGACGGCTCTTGCTTCAATCTTTTTGAGTATGCTGCGAATCTCCATACTGATCAAAAAATCAATCGCGCAAAAAAGTAATGATTATTTCGCGGTCGCGCGGGCCGTTGCATTCGATCAGCAGAACGCGTTGCCAACGACCAAGTCGCAGTTTGCCGTCGCGCACTGGAATGGTGAGGCTCGCGCCGATGATAGAACTGATCATATGATCGGGCGCGTGCGAAGGGTCGTGGCCGTGGCGAAAATTGATCTGTGGAATCATTCGCTCAAGCGTTTCCATCAAATCTTCGTCCGTGCCCTCGATAGCTTCGCCGGTCGTTAGCCCTGCGGTCGTGTGCGCGACAAAGATGTTGCACAGCCCGTCGCTGATCTCTGTTTGAAGATGCTGATGGATTCGATTTGTGATATCGAGCGCCTGTTTATTGCGCTGCGTTGAGATGGTTATCGACTTCATTGGCATAATTCATTAGTTCTAATGCAGGGGATTGATCAGAGTCAATCGAGATAGTCTTCGATGAAAATCTCGCTGGTCAGCGTTTTGTGAACCGGGCATTTCTGAGCTATTTCAAGCAGTCGCGTGCGCTGTTCGTGGGTCAGCGGCCCCGTGAGCGAAATGAAACGTTCTATGTGAGCGATCCTTCCCTCTTTCGATTTGCATTCCTTACAATCTTCGGCGTGAATGTGCGATTGGCGCAGACTCACTTCGACTTTCTCCAGGGGCCACTTTTTTTGCCGCGCGTACATCTGCAAAGTCATAGATGTGCAGGCGCCAAGCGCCGCAAGCAACAGCGAATACGGGTCAGGCCCGGCATCGCTGCCGCCTGCTTCGCGCGGTTCATCTGCGATTAACTTATGACTCCCCGCAGTTATCTGCTGCTTCAAAAATCCGTCGGAAGAAACAATAACTTCAGCCATATACATTCCTCCTGATCAAGCTAATCGCGTTTATGGTGATCGCGCTTTGTAGGTTTGTAATACTTGCGCCCGCGCAATCCTTCGGGCAAACACTGCATGTCTTCGGCGCGGCCCGACTCGAAATTGTGCGCGTACTTGTAGCCTTCGCCGTAACCGAATTGTTTCATCAGCGAAGTCGGGGCATTGCGTAAATGCATAGGCACAGGCTCGCGCTCTGTTTCAAGAGCATCGCGTTGCGCGGCGACGTATGTTTCTACCACAGTGTTTGATTTCGGCGCGAGCGCCAGGTAAAGCGTTGCCTGCGTCAATGAGAGTTTCGCTTCCGGCAGCCCGACGAAGTGCGTCGCCTGCATTGCGGCGACCGCTTGTGTCAAAGCCGCAGGGTCGGCAAGCCCTATGTCTTCCGAAGCCAGAATCACAAGGCGGCGCGCAATAAAAAGCGGCGCTTCGCCTGCTTCGATCATTCGCGCAAGCCAGTAGACGGCTGCGTCCGGGTCCGAATTGCGAATTGATTTGATGAATGCAGAGATGATGTTGTAATGCTCTTCGCCCGCCTTATCGTAGCGAATCGCCGCGCGTTGCAAAGCCTCGCTCAGTACTTCTTTCGTGATCGCGCGCGCGCCGCTTTCATCAGGCTCAGAAATCGAGGCGGCAAGCTCTAACGTGTTGAGCGCAACGCGCGCGTCGCCCGAAGCATAAGCAGCTATAGCAGTAAGCATATCCTCGGAAGCGCTCACCCGGTCACTGCCAAGCCCGCGCTCTATGTCTTCAAGCGCGCGCTTCATTATCTCTAAAAGATGCTCTGCGGCGAG
>DATEKX010000116.1:0-8473 GCA_035277165.1 Blastocatellia bacterium
ATGCAGGCAATGAAAGAGCAACAGACTCCTATCCCGAAAGCGTTGCTGACTACTGCAGAGTTCACTATTAACGCTGACCTTCGCAGGGCGATAGAAAGTCAGGAGGAATATTCAGGCCAGATCGAAGACTTGATCAAAGAAGTGATGCGATGGCAATTCGAGGTGGATAAGACGACGCTCGGTTTCGTCGCGAGCCGCAAAATCCGCACGCTCATGGAAAAGTTCGATGAGTCGCCGGAAGATTCATCCCCGCTTGAAATCATAGAAGCGTTGCTCAAAGCTTTGGAGCCGCTCGCGCTGCCTTATAACCTGTGGAAAGCTCAGAATCTTCTTTTCTTCATGGGCAAAGGGCTTTCCCCCGCGATGCGCACACTTGCCGAAGGCGGCGACGAGAGCGCAAAAATTTGGATCGCGCGTTTTGACAGCCTGAGCAATTACCTGAAGATCGGGAGCGATTGATGCGAGTCCCATCGTCAACCTACAGGCTCCAGTTGAATCCGAACTTTGGTTTCAAGGCTGCGAGAACGATCATCCCTTATCTTGCGGAGCTTGGAATCACGACCATTTATGCTTCGCCCATATTCAAATCGCGCAAAGGGAGCGCGCACGGCTACGATGTGACAGACCCCAATCAGATTAATTCTGAACTGGGCACGATAGAAGATTTCAATGCGCTCGTTGATACTGTTCATAAACATGGTTTGCGATGGCTGCAGGACTTCGTGCCGAATCATGTGGCTTACGACAGCCACAATCTGATGTTGATGGACGTATTCGAGAAAGGCCCGGGCTCGCCCTACTTTTCATTCTTCGACATAGTGTGGGATCACCTGCGAGAGAACCTGCGAGGCAAGGTGATCGCGCCATTCTTAGGCAAGCCTTTCGGCGAAACTTTAGAGAGCGGCGAGATATTGCTTCAGTATGGCGACGGGGTATTTTCGGTCAAATACTACGATTCGATTTACCCGCTCAAGATAGAATCTTACGCCACGATAATCAATCACGGGCTTTCAGAGTTGCGCGAGCAATTGGGCGAAGAAGATGCAAGCTTCATCAAGCTGCTCGGCATCGCGTCCGTGCTGACAGGTCTTTCTGATGATCCGAACGTTGACCAGATGGCTCGAACTTCGCAGATGATCCTCGCGCGCGATTCGCTCTCGGACACGTACCGCGACAACTCTGTGATTCGCGAGTTTGTAAACCGGCAGGTCTCGGAGTTCAATCGCGATGTGAATCTGTTAGACGATTTGCTTGCGCAGCAGTGGTTTCAACTTACTTACTGGCGCGTGGCGACGAAAGAGATAAACTACCAGCGATTTTTTAACATCAACGAGCTGATCTCGCTCAGAATGGAAGACGAGCGAGTTTTCGAGTCCATTCACAAGTTTGTGTTCAGCCTTTTGAGCGAAGGAAAAATTGACGGCCTCCGTATAGATCACATTGACGGACTCTATGACCCGACGGGCTATTTGCTTCGACTGAGAGAGCGTGCAGGCGATGCTTTCATAGTTGTCGAAAAGATTCTGGCGCCCGCAGAGCCGCTACCTCAAGGCTGGCCTGTTCAAGGAACGACCGGCTATGACTTTATGAGCTGCACGGACGCGCTTTTCGTTGATTCGCGCAACGAGCAGGAGTTTCAGAATCTCTATTCGACTTTCACAGGCGAGCAGCTTGAGTACGAAGACCTGCTCTATGAAAAGAAAAAGCTGCTCATAGAACGGCACCTGACAGGCGACCTCGATAATCTGACATCGCTTTTGAAAACCCTCTCGACGACGACGCGCGACGCAATAGACCTGGAATGGGAAGCGTTGATGATGGCGATTGCCGAAACGGCAGCCGTTTTTCCCGTTTATCGAACATACATTGCGGGCGACCCCGTGGAAGGCCGTGATCGCGCATATGTCAGTGATGCGATAGAAAAGGCCGAGGCGAGAAATCCGACGCTGGCGCGTGCGCTCGTTTTTTTGAAGGCAGTTCTTTTGCTCAATTATCCTGAGCATCTCGCAGAAGAGCATAACCGTTTGTGGCTCGCTTTCGTCATGAGGTTTCAGCAATTCACAAGCCCACTGATGGCGAAAGGGATGGAAGATACTACATTTTATGTCTTCAATCGGCTCACATCATTAAACGAAGTAGGAGGTGATCCGGGTCGCTTCGGCATCAGTGTTGATGACTTTCATTCGTTCAACGAACAGCGAGCGAAACATCATCCTCACACGCTCAACGCGACGGCCACGCACGACAACAAACGGGGCGAAGATGTCAGAGCGCGAATCAGCGTGCTTTCGGAAATGCCCAAACAGTGGCACGAGCATCTGGAGCTATGGTACGAGCAGAACCGTTCGTTGAAGCAAATAGTCGAAGGCGAAGAAGTGCCGAACCGAAACCGTGAGTACTTCCTCTATCAAACGCTTATCGGCGCATGGCCTTTTGAAGAACGCGAGCGAGATGATTTCATCAACCGAATGAAAGATTACATGATGAAAGCTGCGCGCGAAGCCAAGACTCACACCTTCTGGCTTGACCATAATGCTGAGTATGAAGAAGCGCTTGCTTCTTTCACGGAAAAGATTCTAACGCCGTCTGTCTCCGGCGAGTTCTTGAACAGCTTCACAGCGTTTCAAAAAAAGATCGCGCATTATGGCGTGTTCAATTCGCTGACGCAAACGCTGCTCAAGCTCACATCGCCCGGAACGCCGGACTTTTATCAAGGCACGGAGCTTTGGGATTTGAATCTGGTTGACCCGGATAATCGTCGCGCGGTTGATTATGAAAAGCGCGAATGGCTGCTTCGAGAAATGAAGCAAAAGGGAGAGTCGGCATTGCTCGATCTGGTTGACGAGCTTCTTTCAACGCGAGAAGACAACCGCGTCAAGCTGTTCACTATTCATCGAGCGATGGCGGCGCGCAACGCGCGCAAAGAACTTTTTGAAGAAAGCAATTACGTCCGGCTTTCCGCGAGGGGCAGTCGCAGCAATCACATCATCGCTTTTGCGAGGCGAAAAGTTGAGCATTGGGCGCTCGCAATCGCGCCGCGTTTTTTAACTTCGATTGTGAGTGAGAATGAACTCCCTTTAGGTCAAGACGTTTGGAGCGATACGAGCATCGAGATGCCTGCAGACGCGACTCGCGCATGGCGAAACGTGTTTACTGATGAGGTGATAAGCGGTCAGGGAAGCATCTCCGTCGCGGAAGCGCTCGGTCGCTTCGCTATCGCTTTGCTGATTGGAGAATATTAGAAGCTCTGTAGGAGCGACCTGTCTATAGTTAAAGAAGGCTGAATATTTTCTGTAGCTCCGTAGGAGCGACCTATTGATTCAGAGGTCGCTCCTACGGAGCTTCTTTCTAAAACCACAAGCTTGCTCAGTTCGGGTACGTGCAGCTTGCAGTATTATTACCCATGTCACGATCAGCAATCGTGCACAAATTCGTTCCCGGCGGACTTTGAATCGTGCCGTTTGCTTTCTTTGTGCTCAGGTCTGCCGTTATTGACACTCGCTTCGTGGAATTGTCCGAGAGCGTCACTGTGCAGCCCTGCTTCTTCACGGTTCCCGTTCCCGTATACTTCTGACCGTTGCAGCAGAAGACATACTCTCCAGAGAAACTGTTGAACAATATGGCGTTGTTCGGGTTCGTGTCATCCTGCACATACACGTCAAAGACTCTGACCTTGAAAGAGCAGGTCGCCATATTTCCACTCGTATCCGTCACCGCGCAATTCACCGTCGTCGTTCCTATCGGGAAAGTTGAATTCGATGGCGGCGTACACATCACAGTCGCTCCCGTGCAGTTGTCCGCGAATGTAGGCGTAGCATAGCTCACAGCTATTCCTACAGTGTTCATCGGGCACTGCGGCGGCACGGCCTTAGTGATATTCGCAGGGCAAGTGATTGTCGGCGCTTGCGTATCGTTGACCGTCACAGTGAATGAACAAGTTGATTGATTGCTGTTCGCATCGCTCACCTGGCAGTTCACAGTGGTTGTGCCTTTGGGGAACATAGAATTTGACGGCGGATTGCAAACAGGCGTTCCGACGCCGGGACAATTATCACTGACCATCGGCAACGAATAAGTCACCAGCGCCATACATTGATTCGGGTCAGTGGACTTGGTGATATTCGCCGGACAGGTGATCGAAGGCAACTGGTTGTCATTGACCGTCACGGTGAAACTACAAGTCACAGGGCCAGAGTTGAGCGTGCAGGTAACAGTCGTTGTGCCCTTCTGGAATTCAGAACCCGAAGGAGGATTACACGTCACTGTCCCGCACCCGGCGGCTGTGGTTGGTGTCGGATAGGTAACCACGGCCTTGCATTGATTGTTGTCAGTGGATTTTGTGATATTGGCCGGGCAGGTTATGCCGCAGACCGTCAGGTTGAAGACTGCCGGTCCCACTTTGCCGACGGTCGCGTTGACGGTAAAAGTTCCGCCAACATTATTGGCAGTCAGAGTCGGCGCTGTTGCCTGACCGTTGATGTTCGTCACAGCGGTCGCCGAAGTAGCATTGCCGGGGAACGTGCCCGATGTGCCAGCGTTCGCCATAACGGTGAACGTAACCGTCACGCCAGAGACGGGCGTGCCAGCGCTGTCGCGCACTGTGGCTTGAAGCGCCGTTGCAAAGGGCTGATTGACCAGCGTGTTCTGCGGCGTTCCGGCTGTGGCCGTAATGCTGGCCGCCGGGCCTGTGTTGGTCATTGCATAGTTGACCGTTGGAACCGTCGAACCGATGCCGCCCGTGACGTTGTACGTGCCTGTGGTGCCGTTGGCCGTGAACGTCGGCGAGTTGGCAACACCGCTCGCATTCGTTGTCGCTGTTCCTGTAAGTGAAGCGCCGAACAATCCGCTCGCGCCGGAACCGGGCGCGGTAAATGTCACAGTGACGCCGCTAACAGCGTTGCCGGATTCAGTCACCGTCGCTTGCATCATTGATGCGAAGTTAGTGTTGATGATGGTTGATTGCGGCGTACCGCCAGTTGCCGCGAGCGCGTAATTCGTCTCGACCGAGCCGATGTCGGCTCGGCCTCCAATGAATCGCGGCAAGCCACGCTGATCATTCCCTGTGGTCAGCCCGGTATCGCCGACATTGATGACAGGGCTGTTGGGCGCTGGCAAAAGCGTCTGCGTCGGCCCGCCATAATTACCAAGCGACAACAGGTTCGGGCTGACATTCGTGATGTTATTGGTTGTCGTGCCTGTGATCGTGCCGCCAGTCGTTGTCTGAATCAGGTTGAAGTCTTGCGAGCTGAAGTTTATGCCGCTGATGTCCACGCCTGACCCGTTTACCCCGCTCAACACGCCGCCAGCGATGATGCTGTTTTTGAACGTCAACGTGCCGCCGAGCCTGACGATGTTGCCGCCGACGTTGGCGCTGTTGCCAAAGACTGTGCTGTTGGTCAACGTCGTTGCCGTGACGAAAGCGATTCCGCCTCCTTGTCCAAACGGAGCGGCCATGTTTCCAGTGATGGTGCTGTTAGTGATCGTCATTGACGAGCCGGTTCCTTCACTGAAGATACCGCCGCCGAGATAGAACGCTCCGTTAGAAGCGACGTTGTTTATGACTTTGTTATTCGTAATGGAACATCGGTTGATGGTCACAACTCCGCCTTCGTTATCAACTCCTCCGCCCGAAGGATTGCCCGATGCCGTAGCATTGTTTTCGGTAATCACACAGTCGGTCAGGTTCACCGTGCCGTTGCGAATAAGAACGCCGCCGCCGCCGAAGAAATCGGTGCCATCAGCTTTGGATGAGCCATCCTTTATCGTAAGGCCCGAAATGCTGACTGTGTTTCCAGTGCCCGGAATAATGTGGAAGATACGGCTCAGGTGATTGCCGCTGATCGCCAACACGTTAGCGCCCGGCCCGTTGATGGTGATTGATTTATTGATCATCAACTCGCCTGTTGTCAGAGTAATCATGCCGGTAACACCCGGAGCAAAAGTTACCGTAGCACCCGCGCAAGCATTGCCTATGACATCGCGCAGAGTGCCACTCCCGTTATCGCCGTTGCTGGTTACGACAAATGAGCCGGGACAGGTATTGCTGAGATTAAAACTGACCGGAGCAAGTCCATTGACCGTAGCCGTGACCATATAACTTCCCGTCGTGGCATTCGCCGTGAAGGTCGGCGCTGTCGCAACCCCGCTGCCGTTTGTCACGACAGTCACGCTTGAAACGCCGCCCGTGAAAGTGCCGCTCGCTCCGCTGGGTGGCGCAGCAAACGTCACCGCCACGCCGCTCAATAGATTAGTTGCGCCGTCGCGGACAGTGGCTTGTAACGCTATCGGGAAAGCCGTGTTCGGCAATACGGATTGCCCGTCTCCTGCTGTTGCAGTAAGCGACGCAGGAGCAGTCCCGGAAATGACCAGCGTGTAATTCTGCGAGCCTGCCGGACAACTGGCATCATTGGCCGTTACGGTGATGGGGAAACTGCCCGCTTGCGTAGGCGTGCCGGAAAGCGTGTTGCCTGAGAAACCGAGTCCGGCAGGCAAGCTGCCCGTAAGCGAAAACGTGTAAGAGCCGCTGCCGCCTGTCGCCCCGAATGCCTGCGAGTAAGGCGAGCCGGTTGACCCCGATGCAATAGAGCCGGGTGTGACCATGACAGAAGTGCAGGTCGGGCCAGCGATGCAAGTGCCCAGCACAACGTTGAAGCTATAAGTCACTCCCGTTCCACCGTTCGCGTTGATCTCATAAATGACTGTCGTGAACGATTGTCCGGCGGGCACGTTAAACGAATGAGTATTAGTCAGCGCATTGCCGGAATCGGCCAGGAAGTTTAGGGCAGGAGTCGCCGGAACAAATCCGCTGTTGTTATATGTCACCGTCCCCAGAGCCGCTGCACTGGACGAGGTTATTCCAGAGATGGTCACGCATTGAGTTACTGCCGTGGGATTGGTGAATACATAAGCATCGTACCTGCGGTTGCCAGCCGTCGTCGCAGGCGCAGCTTTCAGAGCCGCGCAGGTTGAAGCCGGATTCGCGCGATTTACGCGAGAAGGCTCTGTGCCGGTGGTTGATGTAAAGCCTGCCCCGGACGCTGGCAAAGTGAGAGTCCCTGATATTGATGCCAGCCCGCCAGTGATAACTGTGATAGGCGCAACCAGCGGAGTTCCGTTTGTGAGCGTCGCAGTCAAACTCAGGTTGATTGTCGTCCCGCAAGCTACGCTTTGATTCACTCCGATGATGAACGGCGTTCCACTGTTGCTGGCATTGCCACCGGCATTGATTGTGCCGTAACTTGCCGCAGATTGAATCACTGTAACGCCGGGCGTCGAAGTCGTCAGCGTAGCGTTGACGTTCAGCGCGTTCGTGAGCGACGGGTTATTCAATTGAACAACTATATTGGCCGTCTCGCCCGGTTCGACGACGCCATTGCTATTCTTGAAAGAGCCTTCAGATGTTGTGACAGGGCCAAGCATCAGATCGGCTTGTTGAGACATCGCGGCTAAAACTGCTGCGTTGGCATTCACAATGCCGAAGCCGGTCGCGTTATCCACACCGGCAACTTCTATGTCTATGACTGCGGTCGTCATAATAGTTCTGATTTGCGCGGGCGTAAGCGACGGCTTAGCCGATTTGATCAATGCGGCAATCGCTCCTGCGTGCGGCGCGGCGGCTGAAGTGCCTGAGAATGGATTCAACCCTCCGCCTAATGAATTGCCCGACGTTGCTACTGCGTCGGCAGCCGTAATGTCGGGTTTTTGCCGGACTGTGCCGCCATTCGTAGCGAACAAAATATTGCCCGGAGTAACCACAGAGCCATCGGCATTATAAAAGATGCGGCGCGGGCCATCGGAGCTGAACGTTTCGACTCGGCTCGCGGTCGTGAACAATCCGTTCGTCGTGTTTGCTGTGGACGTGCCGTTTGCGGCAGCTACGCTGAAAGCATCAAACGCAGAAGAATGTCCGTGAGTTTGTCCGGGCGTAAAAACCGTAAGCCGACTGCCGAACCCATTGACGCTCATCGCGCGCACGGCAGCCGTGCTGGACTTGAATACCACTATGCGGTCTTGATTGGTTTGCAGCGTGAAGGTAGCCGCGCCTATCTCTTCGTGCGGATCAATCATTCCGTTCTGAATGTTCGTTGATGCCGCTTTGACAGTTGTGCCAGCGGCGTTGACTATAAAGAGATCGTAATCGTTAGTTGAAGCGCCGAGCGGATCAGACCAATCCACTGTATAAACAAATCCGCCGTTGCTTAGAATTATGTTTCCCAGAATCGGCGTGGCGGTTGAAGAGAAATCATGGACAGTGCCTGTCTTGGTATTGCCGGGGATGGTCAGCGTTCCGCCATCTTTGAAATCGCCTTCCCATACGCTGGCGGTGTTTCTCTGCACTGAACCTTCATTGCCTGCCGACGAAAAATAAAGCCCGCCGCTGGCCGTTACATAATTAACGGCCTGAGCGACGATGCTGTCCTGAAATACGCCTTCATCTGAATAGAAGACATCATCAATAACGATGTCGCAATTA
>DATEKX010000117.1:0-6766 GCA_035277165.1 Blastocatellia bacterium
TTATCAAATTCTTTCCGTCATAGGTCAGCCCCCACCCTTCAGTCGCATAAGTAAACTCGCGCAGCAAACGAAACGTCTCTCTGTCATATACAAAACCGCGCTTTGATTGCCACGTGATTTGAATCAATCGGTCGTCTGCGAGCGCAAGCCCTTCGCCGAAATACTCAGGCGACAGTTTGACAGACTGTAAAATTTTGCCGGACGGAAACTCCAAACGCCTCAAGGTTGAATAGCCCGCGCTGTGTGAACCCGTGCTCTCATACAAGGCCCCGTCATGCCACACGAGTCCCTGCAAAAACGCAGTCGGATCGTGATGGTATTCGCCCACTACTTCGTAAGAATCCTGGCGCGCGAGACCTGCGTTTGCAGATTGATTAGCGTTGGATTTTCCCGCCGTCTTTGTTGAGTCAGAGCGATTCAAAGCAAAATATAGAACCGCTGCAATGACGGCCACAGTCAAGCCGATCAGAAAAGGCTTGAGCCATGAATTTTTGTTCGATTGCTTTGAATTGTTCTTTTGATGCTTCGCGTTTTTAGCCATGAACGCAGGCGCTCCTGTTGAAATATTCAGACTCGCTCGGCGCAAATCGCCTCTTAGTAAGCAGGAACAATCTAGCAGAAAACGCGCGCGAATGTGAGCGTGATTGACTCGACAGGAGGCATCGTTGGAAAAGATTCTGCCTTGATTTATACTCGGCGGAGTTTGAAATTGAAATCGCGCTTAAAACAATCAACCCTTAACCGGAGGAGTGTTCGAAGATGCATAGATGGAAAACCAGCCACGTCATAATCATCGTCCCGGCATTGATGCTTTTTTTTGCGGAGATATGTACAGCTTCGCCAATGGCCGACCCGCCGCAGGCGCGCGAGATCAAAATCCTTGCGCGCAAATTCGAGTTCCAGCCTTCGACCATCACCGTGCGTAAAGGCGAGACGGTAAAGCTCGCTGTCACATCAGAGGATGTAGATCACGGGATCGCCATCGAAGCATTTGGCATAGATCAGCAGGTCAAAGCCAAACAGACCAGAGTGATCGAATTCACGCCCGACCGCGAAGGCAAATTCGAGTTTTCCTGTTCGGTCTTTTGCGGCGACCGTCATCCTGAAATGATCGGCCAGTTGGTCGTCACTGGAAATCAGGCTGCGACGGACTCGAACATGAAAGTCTCTTTTGATGAAACCACACCCGGCGTTGTGATAATCGAATCAAACGGCGAGCGATTGAGAATTGACACAAAGACTAAAAGCATCGCGCGACTCGATGCGCCTGAAACTTCTCCGGCCTCGTCGCCCGCGCAGACGGTCGCTATAAAAGAGCGCGAGAGCAGCAGAGAGCAGGAGCCTTACGATTATCACGTTGTAAACATTCCGACGCCAAAGCGTGTCGCGCGTCACAGTTTGAATGTTTACTTCACGCATCGTTTCCAGCAGCCGATCAAGCCGCTGGAAAATTCCGACGATGATCTGCTCGGCCTTGATTCCTTCGCCGTGTCGTCATTAGGTTTCACCATCGGCATAACCGACAGGCTCTATGCAAACATCTATCGTTCTCCGCTTTGCCAGACAGGGCTTTGCAAGACAATCGAGATAGGTCTGGGTTATCACTTGCTCGACGAAGAGGGTCGCTCGCCCGTCGCGCTGTCAACTTATGCCAGCGTCGAAGGCGACGACAATTTCCGAAGAAGGTTCACCTATAACATACAGGCGATGGTCAGTCGCAGCGTGACAAAGTATGTCCATCTTTTCTTCTCGCCAGCCGTTCACATCAACGCGAACGGCAATGGCCGATTCAATCCGCGCCCGGAGGATTTACCGCCCGGAGACTTGGCAAACGATTTCCGGCTTGGAACGCACACAGGCTCTTTCGGCTTTGGTGTGAATGCGAGGATTCGCCCGTCGGCCTCGCTGTTGTTCGACTACACGCCGCGCGTGGGATTCAAGTTGGGCCAGGTCTCGCCGATAATTGATGAAACCAGCGGCGCGATCATAGGGCTAAAAAACAATTCGGAAGCAGCTATGGGATTTGGCATCGAAAAACGCATGGGGCGTCATGTCTTTTCGCTCACTTTCTCGAACACGCAAACGACAACGACGAGCCGTTACAATTCGAGCAATCTCGTTCTGCCTCCAAGTAAATTCAGCATCGGCTTCAATCTGTTCAGACGATTGTTGTGATTAACTTTGGTTTGAGCGCGGATTTTCACGTGCTAAGATTTCCTTTGCACTAGTGCGAGATTTTTCAATCTATGAACGGAGAAAAGACGATGAATCGAAAATTTATTCTATTTTTTATGGCTTTATGCCTATCGAGCCTGATGGCCGCAGGCTGTAGCAAAGGCGGGCCTGAAGCCGCTAACGCAAATTCAGAGCAAGCAAAAAAGCAGGCCGAACTTGAAGTCAAAGCGCCTCACCTGTCATCAACCGTCAGAGGCGACATAGAGCGAATGGGGATGAGCGTTCAGATGGCTATGGATGCTTTGAAACAAAGCAAATGGACGGAAGTCATTGCTCAGTTGAACTCTGTAAACAAAGAATTAACCGCTGCGCTGTCAGATTTACCTGAAAAGAAAAAGGCTGCCGCCGTCCGAGAAACGCTTGAAGAGATGAAGCCTGCCGTGGAACGCGCCATCAAGACCGCTGAAAACGGCGGCAAGGAAACTGAAACTCAACTCAATGAACTGCTGGCGCGCGTGGGCGCTTTGAAGGTGTTAATGAGCAGTTAGAATCGCTCGCACAGTAGAGAGGGCAGGTGTTTCATCTGCTCTCTCTATCCAGCCCTGAGAAGCTTTATCAGCAACGAAGCAATCCCCAGAAATGAAAGCGAGCCGCCAACGTCTGTGCACGTAGTCACGAAAACAGACGAAGCAAGCGCCGGATCAATCTTCAGCTTTTTCAGCGTAACCGGAATCAGCGTTCCCGCGAGCGATGCAACCAGCATGTTTATTACCATCGCCATCGCGAGAACTACTCCGAGCCACAGGTCTTTGAAGAAAATCGCGACGACCGTGGCTCCGATCAATCCGTTGATCAATCCGTTTCCAAGCCCGACGATGATCTGCTTGAGCAACACCTGGCTGACGTTTGCAACTTCGTCCAGCGCAAGCCCTCTGATGATCACCGTCACGGTTTGAGTAGCTGCGTTGCCTCCCATTCCCATCGGCATTGTAACGAGCGCAGCCAGCACAGCATGCATGCTGATTGCCCAATCAAATCTGGAGATCACATAGGCCGGGAAAAAGGTTGTCACCAGATTCAACATCAGCCACGGCGCGCGCAGTCTGAGCGAGCGAGCCGCGCTTGTTGTCACACGCTCTTCAGCCGTGACGCCAGCCAGAGCGAGCAAGTCTTCAGCCACCTCTTCCTGCAACACGTCAATAACGTCATCTACGGTCACGATTCCGACAAGCTTGTCTTCTTCGTCCGTGATAGGAATAGCCAGCAGGTTATATTCGGCCACTAACCGCGATACCTCTTCTTGATCCGCAGTCGTCTTTGCGCTGATGACATCAGGCTCCATTATGCGCTTGAGTTGTGTGGCAGGGTGTGTTGTGAGCAGTTTCTTCAAGCTCACGACGCCGACCAGATGATCGCGTTTGTCTATGACGTAGACGTAAAAGACCATCTCGAATTCTTCCGAACGCTTTTGCAACGCCGCAACCGCTTCGGCAATCGTGCGGTCTTCTTCGAGCGCAAAATAATCCGGCGTCATTATGCGGCCAGCCGTTCGCGCTTCGTGCTCCAACAACTCGCGAACATCGGCGGCAGGTTCGGCCTCCATGAGCGCCAGTACTTCGGCAGCCAACGGCTCAGGCAAACGCGATGCGAAAAGCGTAGCATCATCGGCAGGCATCTCGCTCAAGTGCTTGGCGATCTGGTGCGGTTCAAGCTCTTCGAGCAACGCCATGCTGTCGCGCGGAGACATCTCGCTTAAAACGCTCGACACGTGCGACACATCGCATTCTTCAAGCAGAATCCCGAACGCTTCTGAACGCTCAGGGCCTTTCAATGCCGAGAGCAAGCGCGCGACTTCGACCGGGTAAGCCTTAGCCAGAATCTTCGCAAGTCGCGGACGCGCGCCTCTGTGCAAAAGCTTTCTGACTACCGAAACGGTTATCGCCGAATGCGCCAGTTTGTTTCCTGTTTCCATCATAAGCTTATCTCAGCTCTGTAAGTTTTCATTGCACTTTATTCTACGCAGGTTTATTGCGCAACGAAATTGATCCGGGCCATTCATAAATCAACATTTCGAATAGGCATATCTGTTGAAACATCAATTTACTTGCAGGCGTAATCATATTACGCGAACATGAGTAAGGAGGTTTTCTAAGATGTATGATCAAAATGATTCGTCAGGCGATGTGATTATCGAGGAAAAGAGACCTGATCAAGATGATATTGTCGTCACCAAAATGCCGAATGAAGATCCTAAGCAGACTTCATTCACGGGTGATCTGGCGTCGTCGGTGAAAGAAGTAGCTCAAAAGACCGGCGAGGTCTTTAACAAGGCCACGGAATCAATAAGCAAAGCCATAGAATCGGCGCTCTCGGCCAGAGATCACGTCGTTATGGTAAGAGTCAACGATGAAGCGTTAAAAAGGCTTGATGCGCTGGTTCAATCAGGCATATTCAAGAGCCGATCTGAGTCGGCAGCATTCTTAATCAGCGAAGGCGTCAAAGCGCAGCAAGCGCTCTTTGATCGCATTTCGGAACGGATAACGGAGATTGAGCGGCTGCGCTCTGAGTTGAAGGACATAATAAAACCTGAAGGCAGTTAATCAATCGTAAGAAAGTTTCGTCACAGCAGAGATCGCATAGTATACGCACAGATTGCGTATATTATGCGACCTCTGCGTCTTTGTTCAGTTTGCATTGTGCGCTGTGAATCTGGTATATCCTAGCCTCGATTGATGGGATAATATGATTGATATTTATTTGTGATGGAAGATTCGCAACCAACTACTAACAAACAAAAGCAGCAACGCTTTCCCTGTCCCTCCTGCGGAGCCGATCTGGTATTTGACCCGAAAGAAAACTGTCTCGTCTGCCCTTATTGCGGGCATAAAGAGGCCATACAGAAAAGCGACGCGCAAATTGAAGAACGCGCTTACGCGGATTACAGGCATTTAGAAAGCGCGCAATTAAGCAAAGTTGCCGACAACGCAGTCGAAGTAAGCTGCACGCGATGCGGCGCAACCGTCACTTTCACTCCGCCCGAAGTCGCAGGCGTATGCCCATTCTGCGGCAGCACAATCGTCGCTCAACCCAAAGCCGCTGATCCGATGGTCGCTCCCGAAGCTGTGTTGCCGTTCGCCGTCACCAAGCGACAGGCCAACGAGGTGATAAAGCAATGGCTCGCCTCACGATGGTTCGCGCCCAACGCGCTCAAGAAGATGGCATATCAAGAAGCAATCTCAGGCGTATACATTCCGTTTTGGACATATGATGCAAACACAGGTTCGAGCTACACAGGAGAGAGAGGCGAGCACTATTACACCACAGAGAACTATACAGAGAGAGATGCTCAAGGTAACACAGTAACCCGGACTCGGCAGGTACAGCACACCAGATGGTATCCGGCGTCAGGCACAGTCGCTCGCAACTTTGACGACATATTGATTCCGGCTACGAAATCGGTTTCGCGCCCGCGCCTCGCGGCTCTTGAGCCATGGGATTTACCTCAATTGAACCCATATGATCCCGCGTTTCTTTCAGGCTTCAAAGCGCAGCGTTATCAGGTCGAGCTTCCCGAAGGATTCGAGGAAGCAAAAGGCATTATGGCTCCCGTTATCGAAAGCGATGTGAGAAACGACATCGGCGGCGACGAGCAGCGAGTTAACAATATCAACACGTCCTATTTCGACGTCACATTCAAACATATCCTGCTGCCTGTTTATATCGGCGCATACAGGTTCAATCAAAAAGTCTATCAGGTTATGATTAACGCTCGAACGGGCGAAGTTCAGGGCGACCGCCCCTACAGCGTGTGGAAGATAGCTTTCTTGATACTGTTCTTGCTGGTTGTCTTTGGCGTCATAATGCTGCTCAAGAGCAAGTAGCGCATCAATTCCCTCATCTTTAACTTGATGTCCGGCAAGTTTGGTCAAGCCTGAGAATCTTTGTATAATCTGATTGGCGGGATTGTAGTTGACCTGTAAGCTTTGCCCCGATGGAGAAATGCATGACGATGACTTCCCTACCGACTGAACTCAAACTGATCGCCGAAAAAGTCGAAGCGCAAGAGCGTCTTTCGTTTGAAGACGGAGTAGCTCTTTTCCAAAGCAATGATCTTCTGGCAGTCGGCTCGCTCGCCAACCAAGTGCGCGAGCGAATCAACGGCGACAAGACTTACTACAATGTGAATCGACACATGAACTATACGAACGTGTGCATTTCCGACTGCGCCTTTTGCGGTTTCTATCGCCGCGTCCGTCATCCTGAAGCTTACGAATGGACTGTTGAAGAATGCGTAGAGATTGCCCGCAAAGCTTATCAGGAAGGCGCGCGCGAGCTTCATATTGTCGGCGGCTTGCATCCTCGGTTGCAGTTCGATTATTACACATCGCTACTCGGCCAGCTCAAACACAACTTCCCTGACATGCACCTCAAAGCGTTCACGATGGTCGAACTGGATCACCTGACTCGGATTTGCAGAATGACCGACGAAGAAGTGATAGAGGGATTGATAGAAGCGGGGCTGGATAGCTGTCCGGGCGGCGGCGCTGAGATTTTACGTGAACCGACAAGGAGTAAAATTTGCGCGCACAAG
>DATEKX010000118.1:0-9896 GCA_035277165.1 Blastocatellia bacterium
CAATCAACTATGGCGGGCGCGCTGAGATAGTAGACGCCGTTCGACTTCTTGTTCAGGAAGCCGCCGCAGGGCGACTCAGCCCGGAAGAGATTGACGACCGGGCAATCGAAAGCAAGCTCTACACTCGCGCGCTGCCCGACCCCGACCTGCTCATACGCACGAGCGGCGAAGCGCGCATCAGCAATTTCCTGCTGTGGCAGATTGCTTACGCAGAGATTCATGTGACCGACACGCTCTGGCCTGATTTTTCCGAAAGCGATTTCTTCAGTGCTCTGATCGAATACCAGAAACGCGACCGGCGATATGGCGGCATCAAACAGGGCAGAGAGGTTTCGGCTTCATAACGAGAGTGATTTATACGTCCTGATAATCCGCCGCTACGACCTCTATGAATTTGCCCTTTGCCAGCGCTTCAGGGCCGACAGCCCCGCCTCCCGGATTGGGAATCGTCTTTAATGCGGTGCTCCAATCGGACTCGAAAATTTTCGAGTAGTACCGGGCAATGTCAGGATAGCGCATTAACACGCCTGCTTCGCGGTTTGTGCCCACACCTGTTCTAGACCAGTTCTGAGAACTGATCAATACTGCTTCATTGTCAACAATGATGAGTTTGTTATGACAGTGGACAAACCGCTTGAGGTCAATGTAGCGAATATTGTCGCTGAGCTTCAGGTTGAAATTCGCCTTCAGATTAGCAATGTTTGTCTTCTCATTTTGAAAATCATCCTGATCGAAGAGCTTGCCGAGAATGATGCGCACATCCAGATTAGGATTTTTATCTCTCGCCGCTTTGATCGCGGTCAGCAACCTGATTATTTCTGTGTGAGAGCCTCGGATGTACTGTTGTTCGATTAAGATGGAACGTTTTGCCGATTCCAGAAAGCCCGGTATCACATCCATGTAATTGTCCGGCGTCAGCACGGGCGTAACCTTGATTGCGCCCTGCGGATTAAAGCTCTTGCTGGGAAAAAGATTTGGGGGAAGCGCCTCTGGCACTTTTTCAACCAGATCAGGATCGCTTTTTCTCCCGGACAGGCTTGCGGCTGCTTCCGTTCCGGCGGCAGTGAGTTCCAGTTTCATGTCGCTAACAAGCACTTTAGAGAAGAAGTCGGCCAGCGGCCTGGAACGGATTGCAACGCCCATATCGCGATTGCCTGTCACAAAGTGAGCAGGGTCGCCGCCATCCTTCTCATTGAAAGGGATGCTGTTTTTCGAGTAGTTGCCGCTTTGCACTAGCGTCCATGTGCCGTCAATGACGATTACTTTCTCGTGCGATGAAGGGAAAAAGCGCGCGTTTTTACTGGCGCAAGATGGAGCGGGAACGGTCTTGCAGCCAAACTTCGCAAGTTTCTTGAAGACTTCTTCTTCTTTCTTTCCGTCTATATCGAGCATAAGAGAGACTTTCACTCCGCGCGCCAGAGCGTTCAGCAAAATCTCTGTCATGTAATCGGCGCTGAAATCATAGATGCCAATAATGATCTCTTTCTTGGCCGCGTCTAACAGGCGGCGGGTCACTGCATATGTAGAGTCGGGCGAAGCATAAGCGATGAAATCGCTTGTCACATCAAAGGTAGGGATCTTCTTGATCTTCTTATACTCTTTCAACCTGCAGTTGCGTGGGACTAATTCGATTGAGCCGAGTCCGCCAAGCCCTTCGGCGGACGCTTTCTTAGCGTCTTCAGTTACAAACAGGGGCATAGTTTATCTCCTTATTATTCGGGTTTGAACTTTTCCATGACGCGGCCTATCAAGGGCACGGTCACGGTCTTCTTGCCGCTCTTAACTTCAAGCTCGCCTGGCAGTTTGTCAGGCTTTTGTTCAAAGAAAGCGATTACGGCAAACGTTTTTTCCCCCTTGCGACTGACTTCATCAATTGTAATGGCGTGCGCTCCGAGGTCACGCAGTAAGTCAGAGTGTTGCGCTCGCGCCAGATTTGCGTCCTTTTCGTTTGCCATAGAAATCAACTCCTATCATCCCTTTTTCGCAGTCTTCTTGCTACCCGATCCCTTTGATTGCTTTTTCGTCGCCTTTTTACCGGACGTTTTCTTGGCGGTTTTTTTCGCCGATTTCTTAGCAGGTTTTGACTGCGGTTTTGCCAGAGACTTTGTTACCAGCTTTACCTTGAGAGCCGCCAGCACATCATCAATAGGATTGAAGACGCTCCCGCCACTGGCTCCTGCAAAATGAAGCCCGACTGCTCGTCCGGTCTCCTGATCAATAACCAGCGAACCGGAATCTCCAGGTTGAGTGTATCGAGTGCAAAGCACTTGATCAATAAATCCGACTTCGCCGACTTCGCCATAATCAAGAGTAAATCGGAAATTCACGTCGCGAATTTCGCCTTTAGTCTTGCCGGTTGTCCGCCCGACTTTCACGACCTTCATCCCGCGCTTTGGCTTGATAGTTCCCTTCGGAACACCCAGTCCTTTAATTTCCGACATCAGGTCTGGAAGCCGCGCAGCCGTCGGTTTTGCAATTGCGCAGTCCACATGATTGACGAAATCGCCGCCAGTAATGAATTTCTTGAAACCTGCGAGCTTGGCCACAAGATCGTCCGGCATTGCGCCCCCATCTGCATCGCCCGGATATATTATAGAGTCACCCTTCTTGGCCTTCCCGCTTAAGGCCAGCACGTGGCTGTTGCTCAGAAGGTAAAGCGTGTTGCCCTTAGCCACCACAGCGCCCAGCGTACCAGCCGTGATGTCCACATGGCCTATGCTGTTACCAGGCTCGAACGGGTTTCTGCGGGCGTTGACTTCGGGCCGCAGCTTACCTAAAACGACCACGTCGGTCGGGATAGCTTCCGGCCCGCTCAACGCTTCTGGCACTGTAGGCGGGATCATTGAATCCGCTTTGAGTTTTTTAGGCGATATCTTCTTCTCAACATAAAAAGTCAGCGCAAGCTTTCCGGTCGCCTTGCGTTTGGTTATTTTTTCGCTGATGCCGAGCGCTACAACATTCTTTGAGTCAACTATACGACGCATTGACCCCGCGTGTGTGCCTGCGTCATCACTAAGCGACTCAATTTCGGCTTTTGGGGCTTTTGTCAATAAATCAAGTACGTGTTCTATGCTGCTCTCTGAGGCCATTTCGTTTCTCCTTTATGGTGAGAGTACAAAAATAATTAGTGCTATCTATATAGGAGTCGCAAACCGAAAACATTTCACTCGCAAAAGCGCATCGCTCATATTCTAATGTAAAACTATCCGTGTGATAAACAACAAGTCTCATCTCGAATTCCGGCTGCATCTCGATCAGGCGATAAATTGTATCTACTGCTATTATCAGCGTTTCTTGACAATATCGTTGGGCGTCACATACTATTTTTTATTCTGATGACTTGCAGATTTCCGACTATGGGAGTGCCTGTTTGAACATCTTGCTGGCGGCAACAGAAGTTGTTCCTTACGCAAAAACGGGCGGGCTTGCCGACGTAGCGGGCGCGCTGCCTAAGGCGCTTGCGCGACTCGGTCACAAAGTCCGAATCGTTATGCCACGCTACAACGTCGAAAAGATCATGAGCCGAGGCCAAAGATTGCCCGGCGATCTGGCTGTGCCATTCAATTTCGGCGTTCGCCCGACAGCCGTATATCTGGACGATTCAGGCCAAGTGCCCGTCTACTTCATAGACGCCGCCGAATATTATTCAAGAAACAAACTGTATGGCGAAGGCGACGACGCACAGCGATTCGCCTTTTTTAGCCGCGCTGTTATCGAGCTCGCAAAAGCCCTCGGCGAACAGTTCGATGTCTTGCATCTCAACGACTGGATGACGGGGCTCATTCCTGCTTATCTCAAGACCGTATACGCGGATGACCCGACCTTTCGAAAAACGAGCACGCTGTTCACGATTCACAACATGGCTTTTCACGGCCTGTTCGACCCACGCGAGTTAGCGAAGTTCGGTCTGCCAGATTGGCTCAACAATACTGATCGCGGAATAGAGTTTTACTCTGCGGGCAGCGCGCTCAAATCGGGGCTCATTTTTTCAGACGCAATCTCGACCGTCAGCCCGCGTTATGCGCAGGAGATTCAAACGCCGGAGTTCGGCGCTAAATTCGACGGGCTGCTTCGCGCGCGCCGCAACGACCTGTTCGGCATACTAAACGGAGTTGATTACGACGAGTGGAGCCCTGAAAACGATAAGATCATATCGGCGCATTACTCGGCTCATGACTTGAGCGGCAAGCGAGAGTGCAAACGCGATTTGCTGCGCACGTTCGGGCTATCGGAAGATTTAGACCGTCCCGTAATAGGTTGCATATCGCGCCTTTCGGATCAGAAAGGCTTCGACCTGATAATTGACATAGTGTGGCGGCTGCTTGATCGCGGCGTCGCGTTCATAATGCTCGGGTCAGGCGCGGAAGTGTACGAACGCACGTTTCAGACTTTGCGCAACACTCGACCTAATCAGGTTGGCGTCTATCTCGGGCTTTCAAACGATCTTGCGCACAAGATCGAAGCAGGCGCGGATATGTTCATGATGCCGTCGCAGTTCGAGCCGTGCGGGTTGAATCAAATGTATTCGCTCAAATACGGCACGCCGCCCATCGTGCGCGCAGTTGGCGGACTCGACGACACGATTGAAAATTTTGATCGCAGTATAAAACGCGGCAACGGGTTCAAGTTTTACGACTATGACTCCGAGAGGCTGCTTGAAAAAACTTACGAAGCGCTCATGGTATATGCCGACCGCGAGTTATGGCGTACCTTGATGCTTAATGGAATGCGCGCCGATCATTCCTGGGAGCATTCGGCGCGGCAGTACATCGAGCTTTATGAAAAGCTGGTGCGGCGCGGCGCATCCGCTACGGTATAATCATAAACGAATCTCAAAGTTGAGATTTGAGATTTCTGGAGGAAGCGAAAGATGCATGATGTAACGGATCAGAATTTCGAGCAAGATGTTCTCAAATCAGACCAACCTGTACTTGTAGACTTCTGGGCTGAATGGTGCACGCCGTGCAAGATGCTTACGCCTACGGTCGAGCAGGTGGCGCAGCAGTACGAGGGGCGCGCAAAAGTTGTTAAGATGAATGTGGATGACAATCCTCAAGTCCCTCCGCGCTATGGCATCAAAGGCATCCCGACATTAATTCTTTTTAAAGACGGCAGCGAGGCCGACCGCGTCGTGGGCGCTACGTCGAAGGAAAATATTTCTCGGATGATTGATCGCGCTCTCGAATCATCTAATCGTTCTTCGGAAAGCGGCTCGAACATTGTAAACCGCTGAATCACTCCGCAATCACAGGCGCGCACGTCAATGCGCGCCTGTATTTCCGTTCCAAATTTCAAAACCTGGCTTCGTCACGAAACCGGCTTCCCTGGCCTGTTTCAGGGGTGCGTCTGGAATGCGGAACCAAGAGCTTGACCGTTATGAAAAACATAGTCGTGATCGGCACTCAATGGGGCGACGAAGGCAAAGGCAAAGTCGTTGACATACTCGCGCCTCATTTTGACATCGTTGCCCGTTATCAAGGCGGCCACAATGCAGGCCACACCGTTCGCATAGGCGAGCGCAAATTCATACTGCGTTTGATTCCTTCGGGCATACTGCACAGCGAATGCGCGTGCGTGATAGGCAACGGCACAGTCGTCAATCCCGAAGCCTTCAACTCTGAGCTGCAGGAACTTCGCGAGATGGGCATCAATTGCGAAGGCCGATTGTTCGTTTCCAGCCGCGCTCATTTAATACTGCCTTATCACAACGCGCTCGACCGCGTGCGCGAAGAACGGTTAGGCCCAAACAGCGTCGGCACGACGATGCGCGGGATAGGCCCGGCTTATGAAGACAAAGCCGCGCGAGTTGGGATTCGCGCAGGCGACCTGCTCTATCCCGATCTTCTGCGCGATAAAATTCGCGGAAACATCGAAGGCGCGAATCGAGAGCTTGTATCGCTCGGCGCGGCTCCGCTCGATGTCGAATCGACTATAGACGGCTTTCTCGATGAAGCGCTTCAACTCAAACCGTTCATTCGCGACACGGCGTCTTTCATCAATAAGAGCGTGCGCGAAGATCGCACAGTACTGCTTGAAGGCGCGCAGGGCACTATGCTCGACGTAGATCACGGCACTTATCCGTTCGTCACTTCATCAAGCTCGACCGCAGGCGGCGCGTCCACGGGTCTTGGTCTTCCGCCGAAGGCGATAACCGGCGCGCTCGGCATAACCAAAGCATATACGACTCGCGTAGGCAGCGGCCCCTTTCCAACAGAGCTTCTGGATGAGATGGGGGCTTACCTGCAAAAGCGCGGCAATGAATACGGAGCGGTCACTGGTCGCCCGCGAAGAACCGGCTGGTTTGACGCAGTAGTTGTCCGCTATTCAGTTATGTTGAACGGGCTGGACGCGATAGCTTTGACGAAGCTCGATGTGTTGGACGAGTTTGAAGAGATCAAGATATGCACTGCATACAGACATCGAGGCGAACTGATAGAAGACGTGCCTGACGGCGCAGGCGTACTTGCCGATTGCGAACCGATTTACGAAACCATGCCCGGTTGGAAAACAGAGACCAGCCGCGTAACGAACTATGATGATCTGCCCGCAGCGGCTAAGGATTACGTTCGCCGTCTCGAAGAGTTGTGCGGCGCGCCCGCCGCTTTAATTTCGACCGGCCCCGAGCGAACAGAGACTATAATCCGCGACGGCCTGCCTGTGAGCGAGTGGATGAAGTGAAGAGTCAATTGCCGACGTAAAGCGAATAGGCCATCTTTGCCATATTCCATAACCGTCCCCACTCGAAGCGCCCCGTGCGCGCATCGCGCAACGAGTCCAACGCCATCTGGCGCAGTCTTGATGACTCGCGACGGAACAGAAATTCTTTCACGTAGGGCCGCGCTACGTCGAAGAAATTAAATTCAGGGTTCATTACTATGCTGATGCCTTCGAGCGTCATCAGCGCGCGTATCAAATAAGTGAATCGCGCGGGCGTAGTAATCGGGTGCTCGTAAACAATCGGGGCAAGGTCATAAGTCAACTCCTTGAATCGCACCTCGCCCAGTTTCAAATTCAACTTGCGCGCGAATACTTCCGCGACGATTGCGCGAAACGCTTCCGTATCAGCTTCGGGCGCAAGAAAACCCAGGCCCACAAGATCGCCGACTATAGCGTTGATGTCGCGGCTGTAGAGATGAAAGAACGCATCAATCATCTGCCGCTGCAACTCGTCGGATATGCGGCCTACCATCCCGAAATCGAAAAAGGCCAATCGCCCATCGCGCATCACGAGCAGGTTGCCCGGATGCGGGTCTGCGTGAAAGAAACCGTCTTCGAGCAGTTGCTTGAAGTAAGCGCGGTAGATCAACTCGTTGACACGACGCGGGTCGTGCCCCGCCGCGCGCAAGCCTTCGAGGTCTGTCACCTTCGTGCCGGAAACGAATTCCATAACCAGCACGCGCTCGCTCGATAATTCATTGAACACGCGCGGGACGTGAATCGAGCGCCAGTCCTTAAAGTTCCGCCGAAACTCGTTTGCATTCGCCAACTCGCGTCGGTAATCCATCTCTTCGTGAATCACGCGGTCGAACTCATCAATCGCGCCCATCCACTCTGCGCCGGGAAAAAGTTTTGGGTAACGATCAAGCAGATGCCCTATCCATCTCAGCAAATCCAGATCGAAGCGAATCTTTTCGGCGAGCCGGGGTCGCTGCACTTTCACAGCCACATCTTCGCCGCTCGCGAGAGTAGCGCGATAGACTTGCCCTAAACTTGCCGACGCTATTGGTCGCTCGCTTATCTCGGCGAACACGTCTTTGATCGAACGGCCAAGCTCTGTTTCGATTATCTCAATCGCCTGCTTATCGGAAAATGGCGGCACCTGATCTTGCAGCGCGCTCAACTCTTTGATGTAGTCGAGCGGCAGCAAATCTGCGCGCGTCGCAAGCATCTGCCCAATCTTGATGAACGTCGGGCCGAGCCGTATCAACCGCTCGCGCAATCGCGCAGCCTGACGGCGCAATCTAATCTCGCGCTTCTCCTGGCTCTTGCCGAACCAGCCCTTTGAATCGAGATAGACGTAGAGCGCAAATGAAAGCAGAGTCCATAACACATAAAGACTGCGTTTTGCGTGAAGGTATTGCTTGCCGATCATCACTTCTATTTTAACGATAGAGCGGCACTTGCTCAAATCGCCCGAACGACCGAGGATGAGCGTTATGCGCGATTCTTGTGGGCTGAATCGGCTGAAAGTTATTAGTTCAACGAAAAAAATCTATTAAGATTTTTAATTTCGCACGTTTTGGCCGTTTTGATACAATCCTAGGTGTAGAGTTCTAATGAGAGCGACATATAGTCGCATGGTTGTTTTACAAGAAGCTGCATATCAGGCGCAGGCGGGAGAAATCTTATGACGATTGAAGAACTTGATGGCGGACTTGAAGAAGATTATTCCGACGCAGCAGTTGATGAAGAATTCGATTCCGAGCAGGAATCCGAAGAAGTAGCGGAAGCGGGCGATATTGATCGAACAGATTTGCTCAAGATGTACCTCCGCGAAGCGAGCCGCGCTCCGATGCTCAACGCAGCGGGCGAAGTCGCGGCTGCGAAAAAAATCGAACGCGCTCGCGCTCGATTGATGAAGTTGCTCTCGCGGTCTTTCATCATCGCAGAATATTGCTTGCACCTCAGATCAGGGTTGCGACGGGGCGACGAAAGCGCGGCAGATGCAATCGAACGAGCGCCGGGATATGATCCGAACAAGGCTGCGCTCCTCGGCGAAATCACAGACAATGCGCTTGCTGAAGTCGAGACTGCTTATCACAATTTGACATTCCCGAAACGCAAGCTCACGACGCGGGCGAGCAAAAAGTTCGCTCGAAGCATGAAAGCGCGATTGCTCGTTAAGCTCTCGCGCTCGATCAGAGCAATTGTTTTTACGCCAGCCGCAGAGCGTCGGCTGGTAGGTATTGTTGAAGAGGCGGCTAACTTCGCTCGTTCTGCTGACTTGAAAAAAGAGACGGTTGTTAATGACGTGCCCGTCAAAGACAACTCGGTTACTGCACCGCAGAACGAATTCAAAATCAGAGCAATCGTGTCGAAAGCAATCAGCAGCGGGCTGACATCTTCGCCGGAGTCCGTTCGTATATCGAAGAAAGTCACTGCGGCTTTCGCCGCGATGAGTTCGGCTAAACAACAGATGACCGAAGCCAACCTCAGGCTTGTGATTTCGGTCGCGCGCCAGTTTGCAAGGCGCGGTCTGCCCTTTCTCGACTTAGTTCAGGAAGGCAACGTAGGGTTGATGCGCGCGGTCGAGAAATTTGATTGGCGCAGGGGCTTCCGGTTCTCGACCTATGCGATGTGGTGGATCAGGCAATCAATGGCGCGCGCGCTCGATACGCAGAGCCGCATCGTTCGCTTGCCTGCTTCCGAATTGACTTTAATAAACAAGGTGGCGCGCGCATCGCGCTCGATTCGCGAAGATAATGAGGCCGAGGCGACTAACGATCAAATTGCGGAAAAGTTGGAGGTCGAAGCCGAGAGGATCAGCGAGGCATTAGGATTCGCTCAACAAACTATCACGCTTGATGCTCCGGCAAACGACAACGGCGAGACGGCAGTGAATTTCATTGACGACGGAGACACAGGCAATCCGTTTACTGCTGCGCTCAACTGGTCGCGGCGCAATGCGATTCAGCGGGCGCTCGCTCAACTGACTCCGCGCGAAGCCAAGATACTCAGAATGCATTATGGGTTGGATACGGGCAGCGAGCCTCGCACGCTCGAAGAGATCGGACAAGACCTTTCAGTTACCAGAGAGCGTGTGCGTCAAATAGAGGCCGGAGCGTTCGCAAAGTTGCGCGAGCTTGAAGTGGGGGATACTCTCCGCGAGTTTCTTACAGTGGCCTGACCATAATGATAAACGGCGAGTGATGAGCAGGGACTAATACTTATCCTTA